>JBBSKK010000553.1:0-2775 GCA_038256395.1 Cytophagales bacterium
CGTAGAGGTAAACTTTTCTTTCATTTTCAAAACTTCTTTTTACTGTTGAACGGCGTGCTGCATAATCGTTTCCTGACTGATTTCTTTACCGGAAAGCAACGCCGTCTGCCGCCCCTGCGAAAGCACCACGACCCGGTCGCACAGACCCAGGATTTCGGGCAGTTCGGACGAAATGAGCAGTATCGCGATACCTCGCGCGGTGAGTTGGCGGATCAGCTTGTAAATCTCGTGCTTGGCCCCGATATCGATGCCACGCGTGGGTTCGTCGAAAATAATGATTTCTGGCTGAGCGAGCAGCGTTTTCCCGATCAGCACTTTTTGCTGATTGCCGCCGCTAAGTTGCAGCACCCGCTGGGACAGTCCGGTAGTTTTGATGCGCAGTTCCGTCGCCATGCGGTCAGCGGCGGCGCGTTCGCTTTTGGTGTCGATAAATCCGCCCCGCAGGTGGTCGCGCAGGCTCGATAGCGTCATCGTGTGCTGCACCGACATACCGGGAATGCAGCCCCAGCCTTTGCGGTCCTCGCTGACGTAGCCGATGCCGCGCCGGATCGCTTCCTCCGCCGAGCGGACCGTCACTTTTTGGTTTTTCACAAAAATCTCCCCCTCCGCCAGCGAATCCAGCCCAAAAATAGCGCGGGCTACTTCCGTCCGTCCCGCGCCCATGAGTCCGGCCAGGCCCAGCACTTCACCCGCCCGGAGGTCGAAGCTGATATCGTGGAATTTGCCGGGAATGCTCAGATTTTTTACTGAAAGAACTACCTCGCCCATTTGATCCCCCGTTTTGGGAAAAAGACTGTCGATCGTGCGCCCGACCATCATCGAAATCAGCGTATTCTGGTCAAGTTCGGCGGAGGGCTTCGTCCCGACATACTTTCCGTCGCGCAGCACGGTAACGGTGTCGGCGATTTGGGCGATTTCCTCCATCTTATGGGAAATGTAGATGATAGCGACTCCTTTTGCCTTCAAATCTCTGATAATATTGAAAAGCGTAGCCACCTCTTTATCGGACAAAGCCGAAGTCGGCTCGTCCATGATGATGACCCGGGCATCGTGGGAAATAGCCTTGGCGATTTCAACCATCTGCATTTCAGCCACGCTCAGATATTTCATTTTGGTGCGGGCATCCAGCATCACGCCCAGTTCGGCCAGTAATATTTTAGTTTTTTGGTAAATACTTGGGTCATCCAGCCAGCCAGGCAGCCAGCGGGTCGTTTCGCGGCCAAGGAAAATATTCTCGGCTACGGTCAGTTCCGGCACCACCAGCAATTCCTGGTGAATCATGGAAATACCTTTGGCCAGCGAGTCCCGCACGTCGCGGCTTTCCCAAGGTTCTCCCGCAAAAATAATCTCCCCCGAATCAGCGTTTTCCAAGCCCATAAAAATCTTCATCAAAGTGGACTTACCCGCGCCGTTTTCGCCCATAAGTGCGTGTACCTCGCCCCGTTGGAGCGTGTACTGCACGTCGTCCAGAGCCTTGATGCCGCCGAAGGATTTGGAAAGAGATTTTACAAGAAGAATGGGATTGGAAGACGCGCTTTCCATGCCAAAGAAAAAAGGAGAATCAGGGTTTGTCTTTGATTTTTTTGTCTCTACAAAATGCGAAAGCAGCAATGCTCTACCTATCTGGCTCCGTTCAATTTTAAACCAAGCGGAGCATTTTTTCCTCCAAAAGACAAAATTTTTCTTAGTTTATGGGTACCTTAGTGGTTCTGACTTCTTTATAGAGAAGTGGTACGGGCCGCTGGCCCGTCTCGGCGTCAAATTTAAGCATTCATCTTCCATACCATTTCAATCTCCCCAGCAAAAATCCTCCAATCACCCCCTATGAATTTGAAATACCTTGCCGCCGGACTTTTCCTTTTTGTCATTTCCAGCGCTTTTTCCCAGGACAAACCCGCCAATTATGCCCAAAAAATCCCCGGCACCAACCAGGAATACGATATGGTGGTCATTCCCGGCGGGGAATTCCTGATGGGCAGCCCGGCCAACGAAGCCAATCGTAACGCCGACGAAGGCCCGCAGCACAAAGTGAAGCTGGACGGGTTCTGGATGGGCAAATACGAAGTGACTTGGGATCTTTTCGATCTCTATTCTTTCAAAAATATGGAAACCGAAATGGCCAAGCGCTATCCCGATGAAGAGAAAAGCGTGGCCAAAACCGACGCCAGCACCCGTCCCAGTCCGCCCTACGTGGATATGTCGTTCGGGATGGGACGCGCCGGCTATCCGGCCATCAACATGACGCGATACTCGGCCATTCATTTTTGCAAATGGCTTTACGATAAAACGGGCGTTTTCTACCGCCTGCCCACCGAAGCTGAGTGGGAGTACGCCGCAAGGGCGGGCACCAAAACCGCCTACTCCTTTGGCGACGACCCCGCCAAACTGGACGAATACGCCTGGTACAAGAAAAACAGCGGCAGCACTTACAAGGAAGTCGGCCTCAAAAAACCCAACCCCTGGGGCTTGTACGATATGTACGGCAACGTGATGGAGTGGACGTTCGACCAGTACCTGCCCGATTTTTATGAGAAAGCCGACGGGGTAGCGAAAAACCCCTACGCTCCAGTTACTGAATTATACCCCAATTCGGTACGGGGCGGTTCTTGGGACGACGACGCGGCGGTAGCCCGCTCCGCTGCCCGCACGCCCTCCGCCGCCGATTGGAAAATGCTCGATCCGCAGTTGCCCAAGAGCGAATGGTGGATGACCAATGCCTCATTCCTGGGAATGCGCCTGGTACGGCCCTTCAAAACGCCCACGCCCGAAGAAATC
>JBBSKK010000554.1:0-2774 GCA_038256395.1 Cytophagales bacterium
ACCAAGACGCCTTCTTCCATCGTGTCGCTCATCTTGGGCATCCTGACCAAAGTGGCGTTGATTTTTTCGTTGGAAGCGGCGGGTTTGGCGGCTTTGGGAGCCGATTTCTCGGACGAAGTCTTTTCTTCCTTATCAGCAGTTTTATCAGTGCCATTGGACGAAGCAGCGGGTTCCTCTTCCTTTTTCTCTTCGGCCTGACCATTGGCATTACCTTCCAGCAAACCTTTGTAGTCTTCGCCTTTCTCCCCGATGACGGCCATCACGCCATTCACGGGGACGGCGTCGCCTTTTTCAACACCGATATATAATAAGGTGCCTTCCTGATAGGCTTCCATGTCCATCGTGGCTTTGTCGGTTTCGATTTCGGCCAGAATATCACCGGATTTCACCTCATCGCCCACTTTTTTGTGCCATTCCGCAATGACACCCTCTTCCATGGTGTCGCTCATTTTGGGCATTCTTATTACTTCTGCCATGTTATTTGATGTAAGTTTTCAGATTCAGGGATTTTTCTTTTGGGTTAGCCAAAAATACAACAAAACGTTTTAAAAGGGTTAACGGTCAACGGTCAACTCAAAAGGGTTAAGGGTTAATGGTTAACGGTTAACGTTTGTACGTAGTGTACAGTACTTTGACTATCAGCTATTTATCGAAAGATTATTAAGAGTTTTCAACAGGTGTACTGTGCATTTAAAAATCAGTATTTTATCAAAAGTCCAGCGTCCAACATCCAGAGTCCAATATCCATAATTAGCCTAGCTTATCTTCAAAACAGCCATGAAGGCTTCCTGCGGAATCTCGACGTTACCGACCTGGCGCATCCGCTTTTTACCCTTTTTCTGTTTTTCGAGCAGTTTGCGCTTGCGGGAAATATCACCGCCGTAGCACTTGGCCAATACGTCCTTGCGCATGGCCTTGACGGTTTCGCGGGCGATGATTTTCTGGCCGATGGCCGCCTGAATGGCGATTTCGAACATCTGGCGCGGGATCAATTCGCGGAGTTTTTCGCAGAGCTTCTTGCCCCATTCGTAGGCTTTGGAGCGGTGGACGATGGCCGAAAGCGCGTCCACACGGTCGCCGTTGAGCATCACGTCAAGCTTCACCATGTCGGAAGCTTCGTAGCCCGAAAGTTCGTAGTCGAGCGATGCGTAGCCGCGCGAAATGGTTTTGAGACGGTCGAAGAAATCGAAAACTACCTCGGCCAGCGGCATGGAGAATTGCAGCTCCACGCGGTCGGAAGTGAGGTAAATCTGGTTTTTGAGCATCCCCCGCTTATCCATGCACAGCGTCATGATGGCTCCCACGTACTCCGACTTAGAAATAATCTGGGCGTTAATGAAGGGTTCCTCGATGACGCTGATGAAGTTCGGTTCGGGCATTTCGGAAGGCGCACTCACTTTTAGGTCTTCGCCGCGCGTGGTTGTTACCTTGAATTGCACCGAGGGTACGGTGGTAATCACCGTCATATCGAACTCGCGTTCCAGGCGTTCCTGAATGATTTCCATGTGCAGCATTCCGAGGAAGCCGCAGCGGAAGCCGAAGCCTAGGGCCGCCGAAGTCTCGGGTTCCCATACCAGAGAGGCGTCGTTGAGTTGCAGCTTTTCCATCGCTTCACGCAGTTCTTCGTATTCGCTGGTATCGACCGGATAAATCCCGGCAAAAACCATAGGCTTTACCTCTTCAAAGCCCCGAATCATAACCGTAGAAGGGCGGTCAGTATGGGTGAACGTATCGCCTACTTTCACTTCCTTCGCCACTTTGATGCCCGAAATGAGGTAGCCCACATCGCCACATCCTACCACGTCCTTGGGTTGTTGCTGTAAGCGCAGGGTGCCGATTTCATCGGCGTAATACTCGCGGCCCGTCGCCATGAATTTCACCTTGTCGCCCTTGCGAACGCTGCCATTTTTTATTCTAAAAATAACCTCGATGCCCCGGTAGGAATTGAACACCGAATCGAAAATCAGGGCTTGCAGCGGCGCGTCGGGATCGCCCTTGGGGGCGGGAATGCGGTGGACAATGGCTTCCAGAATCTCGGGAACACCGATACCCTCCTTGCCGCTGGCGTGGATGATTTCGCTGCGGTCGCAGCCGATGAGATCCACAATTTGGTCTTTCACTTCCTCGGGCATAGCACCGGGCAGGTCGATCTTGTTCAGCACCGGAATGATGATGAGATCGTGGTTGATGGCCAGATAGAGGTTGGAAATCGTCTGAGCCTCGATGCCCTGCGAGGCGTCGATGAGCAGCAAAGCACCTTCGCAGGCGGCGATGGAGCGCGATACTTCGTAAGAAAAATCGACGTGGCCAGGCGTGTCGATGAGGTTGAGCGTGTATTTTTCGCCGTTAAAGAGGTAGTCCATCTGAATGGCGTGGCTCTTAATAGTGATGCCGCGCTCACGTTCCAGGTCCATGTTGTCGAGCAACTGGGCCTGCATTTCGCGGTTGGTGACGGTGTTGGTGTATTCCAAAAGCCGATCGGCCAGGGTACTTTTGCCGTGGTCGATGTGGGCAATGATGCAAAAATTGCGGATGTTCTTCATGTAATGGCTGTAGGCAATAAGCTGTAGCTAAATGCTTCGATGTTGTTTGTTGTAGTGTAACGGGCTGATATTTCAAAAGTTCACCGCGAGAATTCGCGGCCCGAAAATTTTTGCAAAGATACGGCTTACTACCCTAATTTTTACGGAAGATTACAGTCCTTCGCTGACCCACTGCATCATCAGAGCCGTGAGGTAGCCCGCGTAAGAACCCAAAGCGTAGCCCAGGATGGA
>JBBSKK010000555.1:0-2764 GCA_038256395.1 Cytophagales bacterium
ACGAGCAGCGGCAGCAGCAGAAAAACTATTACCCAAGTCGCTGTGGTGTAGGCAAGCTTCCATTTGTTAGGATATAAAAGATAGAGGGCCAGGGCGACTATCCCAAATAATTTAATGAAAATACTAGCTACCACGCAGAAGGCCGCCAGCCAATATTTGTCGCGTTCCAGAAAACCGAAAGTGAACAGCAATAGCCCGGCGATCATAGCGTTGCTCTGCTCATTTTGCATGGCACCCGTCAGCTCGATCGCTACAAAAATGAAGACTAGTCCTTTGGTACGGGGGTCTATTTTGGGTAAATAGTACAGTCCGAAAAAGAATACCAATGCGTTGAGTAGGTTCCAGAGCGTTAGTCCCAGCAAGTCGGGTAGAACCGCAAACGGGCTGAATAGCAGGGCGAAAGTCGGACTGTACTTGAACAAATCCCACTGCTCGGCTGGATAAAGAAGGTAGATATCTTTATACTCGATGAGATGGAAAAATGACAGCTTGAAAATGATGTAGTTGTTGTACTTCGTGTATAGTTCGGTACTCTCGGCGATGGTATTTAGTGAGCCAAAATACGATTGCGCCGTAGCAAAAACCGCCAGAACGATAAGCGTAATCAACTGAGCTTTCGGGCTAATCAGGAATCGTTCAATGAACTTCATTCGAGCGTACGTTTAAATGGCATGGTTAGTTTCAGGCACAAAATAGGGATAAAATTTTCAGATAATGTTTTATCTTGCCAGCACTATATTCTTTCTTGATACTAGCCATGAAATTTAGAAAATTAGCAATGTGCCTGGTGCTACTGGCAGTGGGTTGCCGCGCCTATGCCCAAACCCCTAAGCCCGAATCCGGCCTTCGCGGTACCATCAAAACCACCAAGGGTGAGCCGCTGCCCTACGCCGCCATCCTGGTGCGCGGCACCAACATCGGCACCATCAGCAACGAGGAGGGCAAGTACCAGCTCGACCTGCAACCCGGCTACTACGAAATCATCTTCCAATATTTAGGTTTCAAGAACGGTACCAAGGCCTTCTCGATCGAAAACAAGATGGAAACCTTCGACCCGGTGCTGGAAGAGCAGGTGTTCAACCTGGGCGAGGTGCGCATCGGCAGCAAGGACGAAGACCCGGCCTACACCATCATGCGACGGGCCATCGCCAAGAGCCGCTACCACTACTTGCAGGTCGAAAGCTACACCGCCAAGGCTTACAGCAAATCGTCGTTCGTGGTGACGGATTTGCCGTTGGAGTTTTTGTACAAAAAAGAATTGAAGGAGATCGAGAAAGAGACCAATTTTAAGAAAGGCGTGCCGATTCTGAACGAGTCAGTATCGATCGTTACTTTTACGCAGCCCAACAATTATAAACAGCGCATTATCGCCTCGCGCAACAGTCAGGACAAGAGTTTTTCCGACGCTAATCAGTATTTCCTGACAAGTTTCTACCAGCCGATTGTGGTGGGGGCTTTGTCGCCGCTTTCGCCCCGTGCTTTTTCTGCCTACAAATTCGAGTACCTGGGTTCTTTTCGGGAAAACGGCGTGGAAGTCAATAAAATCAAGGTCATTCCGCGCGCTTACGGCGAGGGTGTGTATCGCGGCACGATTCAGATTGTGGAAAATGAATGGAGCATTTATCGGCTGGAATTAGAAACCGTGAACACGGGATTCAACATCGGCATCAAGCAATTGTACAGTCAGGTGCAGGGCGTTTGGATGCCCGTCAACCAGCAGTTCCGCGTGGCGGGCGGCATTTACGGTTTGAAGGGAAAAGGTGATCTGGTTATTTCCCAAACCTTCTCTTCGCTAAAAGTAAACCCCGCCTTCCAGCCCGACATCGTGGTGCTGGACGCCAAAAAAGAGAAAAAGGAAGCCCGCCAAATGAGCCTCACCAACCGCGAAATTAAGACGCAGAACCTGGACGAACTCATCAGTAAACAAAAGAAATTCACGGCCCGCGACCTACGGAAAATGATGAAGGAGCACGAAAAGCAAGAACTGGCCGAGAACGAAGAAAAGGGACTGGACATTGATATGGAGAACACCCGCCGCGACTCAACGGTCGTGGATTCGCTGGCCGGGATGCGCAGCATGGCCTTTTGGGATTCGATCCGCTCCGTGCCGCTGACGAAGGCGGAAGTGAAAAGCTACACCCGACTGGACAGCCTGATTATCATCAACGAAGGCACCAAAGCGCAGCGTGATAGCCTGAAAAATGCGCGTGCGGATTCAACGAAAAGTAACAATGGCAAGAAAGGTGGCGGAAACTTCATCGGCGGCTTGCTGACGGGCCACAATTTTCGGCTAGGCGGCAAGAAAAGTCCCTGGCGGTTGGCGTACGTTAGTCCTTTGCTGGGGACGCAGGTGAATACCACGGAGGGTTGGGTGCTGGATGGCGGCGGTTTTAAATTGAAATACAATAGAGGAAAACGCGTGGACGAAAAGGTGGTGGTGCAAATCGGGACGGATGGAACCAAAGCCTACACGGTGAGCCAGAAAAGCGAACTCTCGTTCCGCGGCCTTACGCGCTACTCCTTTGGCCGCAACAAGCTCATGGGCCAGGGCGGCGTGGACTACGCCTGGAAACGCAACACGCTGGGGTTCTCGGGCGGACAAACGGTGTCGCAGTTCAATCCTAACAGCCCCATGTCACCGATTCTGAACAGTTTGACGACGCTGTTTTTGGAACAAAATTTTATCAAAAACTTCGAGAAGGATTTCCTGCGGCTGGATTTTAATAACAACCGCGAGAACGACCACTTCGGCCTGAGCGCCAAC
>JBBSKK010000556.1:0-2761 GCA_038256395.1 Cytophagales bacterium
AGCTGCTGGATATCTACATGGGGCATCAGCAGAAACTGCCCGCCGATTTGAAGGAGATGATAAAAAATTCCCTCATCCGCGCCGCCGAGTCCATCCAGAAGCGCAACGTGGGGCCGGGCTACACTAACATCGCGATCATGGGGACGTATATGACCTACATGACCTCGCACCTCTTCGACCTACCGGAGATGCAGGACTACGCCGAAAAACGCCTAAATAACTTTTACGACTACACCCTCGAAAACGGCTACACCGAATACAATAGCCCCACCTATACCCGCGTGGCTCTCGACGAGTTGGACCGCATGAAGCGACACATCGTGGAACCCGACGCCAAGAAGAAGATTGATTCGCTCTACAACAAAGCATGGGAGATGGTGGCCCGGCACTACCACCAGCCTTCGGGCCAGTGGGCGGGGCCGCATAGTCGCTCGTACTCTTCTCTGGTCCGGCCCGAGTTTTACGCCATTCTGGACGAAGCTTCCGATGGCAAGATCAAGGTTCCCGCCGCTGAAAATAAAGCCGATGTGAAAATAAAGCACCAGATTCCCGCGCGGCTGCTGCCCTATTTTCTCGACCCAAAATACCCCCGCACCGAGCGCGACACGCTGAAAATCGACGACCCGAAGATTATCGGCACCAGCTACCTGACCGAAAAGTATGCGCTGTCCACCGCCAACCGTTCCAGTTTGTGGAACCAGCGGCGGCCTTTCCTCGCCTACTGGGGGACGCCCGAAGCGCCGCATTATCTGCAAGTCCGGCTGCTGAAGGACGATTACGATTTCAGTTCGGCCAGCTTTTACAGCGACCAAAATGAAAACAAGGTGCTGGCCGCCATCACTTTCCTGACCAACGGCGGCGACAAGCACATCAGCATCGACCGCTTGCAGGAGGGCAAGTTCAAGGCCAAAGACCTGCGGCTGCGCTTCGAGTTCGGCAAGGTTGCGCCCAGCGAATTGGTCTTGCCCACCGCCACCGACGCGCCGTTCACCATCGAAACGGGCGGCCTGCAGTTCAGCTTCCTGATGTACCTCGCCGAATTTGGTGGCATGAAGGGACGTTGGGAAAAGGGCGGCGACGCCGACGCGGCCTGGGTGGAGTACGTGCTTTATAACGGCAATGAAAAAGACTTCGACCTGAGCGCTATGACCGAGGCTGCGCTGGGTTTTGCCTTTTTGCTCAATGAAAAGGGTAAGAGAATTGAGATGCAGCAGATTACCTCCTCGCGACAGGGCGGTGCGCTTTCGGCCCAGTGGGAAGGTTTGAAGGTGTCGGTGCCTTTGAAACCGATGGAGCAGCCGAAGAATCTTTGACCTAACTTCACCATATACTACTGAAATAGGTTTTCCGATTAAAGAGGAGCTACCCGTTGACAAAGACGGCCAGCGCCACAGCCCGTCGGCTATTCTCATCTGAGCAAGCATTTTGCTTTCTTACCTCTCTCTCCCTTCCCGATAGCCTTTTGCAGGTACAGGCTTCCGGCACGCCCACTTCGCGCTGCCCACCGACCTGGTTGGTGATGCGGAAGATGCCGATGACGGATATGCGAAGCACCTTGCTCACGGCCAGGGCCACGAATTCTGATTCTGTCATGGAGGGGGCAGGTTTTGGTTGAGTTCAAAACTCAGCTTTTTTTCCCTCTTTTGTAAAACTGAAATACACCCGGGTAATTTTTAGTTGCTTCGTGTTGTTAAACCCGGACGTACCAAGCTTATCGAATAACCGTGAGCAAACAAGCTGCGGGCAAGGCTAATTGAAACGTTATGCTCAAAAAACTAGCCTTCTGGGCTTTATTGATACTCTGCTTGGTCGCGCTTTTCTACCGCGACGAACTCCGCTACGGCTGGATGCAGGCCAAAGGTCAAATCAGCATCCTGATGAAAGTGGCCGACGTGAAGGATGTGCTGAAAAGCCCCACCCTGCCCGATTCTTTAAAGACTAAGATTCGACTGATCGAGGAAATCAAGCAATTCGGCGTGGACTCGCTCGGGCTGAACCAATCGGACAACTACACGACCTTCTACGACCAGCACGGCAAACCCATTTTGTGGGTGATCACCGCCTCGCCGCGTTACAAGCTGGAAGCGAAGGAATGGAAGTTTCCGATCATCGGTACGTTTCCATACAAGGGGTTTTTCGAGGAGGACAAAGCCGATGCCGAAGAAGCCCAATTGGTCAAAGAGGGTTACGATACCGACATCAACGAAGTATCGGCCTGGTCAACATTGGGTTATCTGAAAGACCCGATTTTGTCGAGTATGCTTTACCGCTCCGAAGGCAGTCTGGCCAACCTCATTCTGCACGAACTGACGCACGGCACACTGTTTGTGAAAGGTAACCTGGAACTGAATGAGAACCTGGCCAGCTTCGTCGGCGACTGGGGCGCGGTGCGCTTTCTGACCCATAAGTACGGGCCGGATTCGGAGCAACTCAGAAAGTACGAGTTCTCCAAAAAATACAATGACGCCTACGCGCAGCACGTGCTGCGCGGCGCAACCCAGCTCGACAGCCTGTACGCGACTTTCACCGACCAAAAAGTGCAAGTGCGGAAGGACACGCTGAAAAGGAATTTGATCCGGCGCATCGTCAATTCGGCCGACACACTACTCGGCAGACGAGTATCGTTCAGTAGGGACGCGGACAGCACGAGCGTTAGCGATACCCTCCGCCGGGTACCGGAAAAGCCGGAAACCAAATTGCCCAATAATGCGTATTTTGTTGGGTACAAGACCTATAAGTCTAAGCAGAATGAATTCCGCCA
>JBBSKK010000557.1:0-2746 GCA_038256395.1 Cytophagales bacterium
ACCGTGTTCCAGAACATTGAGAATAGTCTGATAAACAGCGGTAATGATCGTTGAGCCGCCGGGAGTTCCCACAACCATATAAAGCTGGCCGTCTTTCTCCACGATGGTCGGCGTCATCGACGACAGCATCCGTTTGGAAGGGGCAATTTCGTTGGCCTTGTTGCCGATCAGTCCGAACATATTCGGCACGCCCGCCTTCACGCTAAAATCGTCCATTTCGTTGTTCATGAAAAATCCGCCGCCCTTCACAATCACTTTGCTGCCGTAGCCACCGTTGAGCGTGGTAGTAATCGAAACGGCATTGCGGTCTTTGTCCACGATGGAAAAGTGCGTGGTTTCCAGGCTCTCGTAGCCGGGCAAATCGCCACCGCTAACGGCCTTGCTATCAGTGGCTTTGCCGAAGCTGAAATCTTGCCAGCGTTTTTTCAGATAGTCGTGGCTGATGAGCTTGCCCACCGGAACGTCCACAAAATCGGGGTCGCCCAGGAACTTGGCGCGGTCAGCATAGACGCGGCGCTCGGCCTCGATCATCACCTGCGCCGTGGAATCTGTGTTCCAGCCCCACTGCCGGAGCGGGTAAGGTTCCACCAGCCGCAGCAGTTGCATCAGCGCCACACCGCCGCTCGAAGTGGGCGGCATCGTAATTATTTTGTAGTTCTTGTAATCGCCAATGATGGGTTCCCGCCATTTGGCGTGGTATTCTTTCAGGTCTTTTTTTGAAATAATTCCCTCGTTTTTCTTCATTTCGCGGGCGATCTGTCGCGCGACTTTTCCTTTGTAAAAACCATTACGGCCCTTTTTCTGGATGGCGCGGAGGACTTTGGCCAAATCCGGCTGCACCAGCGTGTCGCCCGCCTGCCAGTCACGGCCATCAGTCCGCAGAAAATACTGAGTACCGGGATTCACTTTCTGCACATTTTCTTTAATCGCATTTAGCCCCCGCGCCTCGCGCTCGGTTTGGACGACGCCCTTTTCCGCCAGCTCGATGGCGGGTTGCAGCAGGTCGGCCCAAGGTAGTTTGCCGAAGCGGGCGTGAGCCACCGCCATGCCTTCCACCGAACCCGGCACGCCACTGGCCAAATGACCCAGCGTACTGAGGCCGGGAACGACGTTGCCCTGTGCGTCGAGGTACATATCCTTACCACTTTTCAGCGGCCCCTTCTCCCGAAAATCCAGTGCGTAGCTCTTGCCATCCGCCGCCCGGAACACCATGAAGCCGCCTCCGCCGATGTTGCCCGCCGAGGGGTGCACCACCGCCAGCGCAAACTGCACCGCCACCGCCGCGTCCACGGCATTGCCGCCTTTTTTCAGAACCTCCGTCCCCACCCTTGACGACTCGGGATGCGCCGAAGCGACTATGCCGTTTTGGGCCATCACGCCCTGGCGGTCGCTGAAAAAGTATTTTTGGTTGGGGTCATCGGTCAGGAATTGGTAGAAGCCTTTGGTTTCCTTGACGGGCTGCTGGGCAAAACTCGAACTACTAAGAAACAGTAGGATAAAGAGGAGGAAGTAGGGTGTTTTCATGCTTTTGGTTGGCAAATATTTTGAATATCGGCCAATTTAGGGAAGATTTTTGAAAGTGGCTTATAAAGATTTTACGAAAAAAGGCGGGCAGCTCTCAAAGAACTACCCGCCCAAAATAAAAAAGCCGATCGCCGACAGCCAATCGCCGAAAGCTCCTACCGGCTCATATACATATTCCTCTCCCCATAAACCTTCAAAAAGAAGTCATCCTGCAAATCGTCGATGAAGTAAATGCCCTCGCCCGTGGATTTCATTTCGGGGCCGAGTTCTTTGTTGACGTTCGGGAATTTATTGAAGGAGAACACCGGAATCTTGATTGCCCAGCCTTTCTTGACGGGCTGGAAATTGAAGTCGGAGATTTTCTTGTCGCCCAGCATGAGCTTGGTGGCGTAGTTGACGTAGGGCTCCTGGTAGGCTTTGCAGATGAACGGCACCGTGCGCGAGGCGCGGGGGTTGGCTTCGATGACGTAAACGATACCGTCTTTTATCGCGAATTGTACATTCAGCAGACCTTTTACACCCATGGTAAGGGCAATGCGACGGCTGTATTCCTCAATTTTCTGGATGACGTCTTCTGACAGGCTGAAGGGCGGCAGGGCGGCGTGGGAGTCGCCGGAGTGAATGCCCGCCGGTTCGATGTGTTCCATGACGCCGATGATGTAAGCATCCTCGCCGTCGCTGATGGCGTCGGCCTCGGCCTCGATGGCCCCTTCCAGGAAGTGATCGAGCAGGATGTTGTTGTCGGGTATGTCGTGCAAAATTTTGACGACGTGCTGTTCCAGTTCCTGCTCGTTGATGACGATCTTCATGCTTTGGCCGCCCAGCACGTAGCTCGGACGCACCAGCAGCGGGAAACCCAACTCGCGCGACAATTCTACCGCCGCGTCGGAGGTGCGAACCGTACCAAATGGCGGATACGGGATATCCATCTCGCGCAGCAAGTTCGAGAAGCGGCCCCGGTCCTCGGCCAGGTCGAGGGCTTGATAACTGGTGCCGATGATTTTGATGCCGTACTTGTCCAGTTTCTCGGCCATTTTCAGGGCCGTTTGACCACCTAGCTGCACGATGACGCCCTCGGGTTTTTCGTGGTCGATGATGTCGAACACGTGTTCCCAGAAAACGGGTTCGAAGTACAGCTTGTCCGAAATATCCGGGTCGGTGGACACGGTTTCGGGGTTGCAGTTGATCATGATCGTTTCGTAGCCCGCCTCCTTGGCCGCCA
>JBBSKK010000558.1:0-2727 GCA_038256395.1 Cytophagales bacterium
ACCAGCCGCCGACAGGTCGCGGCATCCAGGCTCACCAGCAGTTCGGGAAAGTCGGCGTTGCCCTTGGAGCCGATGTCGTACTTTTTGATTTGGGCGTAGGTCAGCGTGTAGAGGTTATCGTTTTTGCCCTTTTCAATCGGGTTTCCGTTCGGGGCGAGAGCGTAACTGTTCAGGAAATACGGCTCGTGCGACACGACTACCTGGCGGTCTTTACTAATCACCACGTCCATTTCCAGCGTCGTGACGCCCAGTTCCAGGGCTTTCTCGAAGGCAGGCCAGGAGTTTTCGGGCATCAGACCCCGGCAGCCGCGGTGGCCTTGGAGGTCGAAGGTTTGGGCTTTTGTTTGAAAGGCACAAAGGCACAGAGGGGCAAAGGCACAGAGTAATAGAACGTAAGATGGCAAAGGTGAAGTAAGGAGTTTCATTTCGTTAGTGCTGAATTTTTTTATCTTCAAAATCAGGCAAATAATTTTTCCAAATCAACTTTTAGTTCGGGAAAAATTACTGATTGCGCTACTTCCGTGGCGGGCGGCAGGCCGATGTAGCGCTCGGCTTCGTTGAGGACGTAAATAATTACCGAATCGTCCGAAGGCTCTACCAGCCAGTATTCCCGGACGCCCGCTTCTTCGTAAAGTTCAAACTTATTTTTTTTCTCCTTCTTGGTATTACCGGGCGAAAGGATTTCGATCACCAGGTCAGGCGCACCGTTGCAGCTTCGACCGTCTTCCAGCTTGGCCGAGTCGCTGATGATACACAAGTCGGGCTGCACGACGGTGAAAATGTCCTCGTCAGCCTCGGCAGACTTTTTGCGATTGTAGAGCCGCACGTCGAAAGGAGCGAAGAAAATCCGGCAGGGATTTCCAATCAGGCTGTTATCCATTTATCGTGACAAACGAAACGCGATTTCTTGGTGCCTTATGCTTGGGACCGGACTCATTTTCATGATTTTGCCCCGAAACAGTTCTACGCGCTCTTTGAATCGCCACGTTAGGTAGTCGGCGTAGGAATAGGTGTCGTCGGGGTCGAGTTGAGCGAGATCGGTGATGACGGCCATCAGTGGTAGGGGTTAGTTCCAGTTTTTTTCTAAATTTAAACCAAAAATCACCAAACAGCCAAAAGATGCGCTCCGCCCGTTTACTTTTCCTGCTCTTTCTCGCTTCTTGTTCAGTCCTCCAAGCCCAAGGCAAAACCCCGCCGAATGGCTCGGCCATTATCCCAGCCGATACCGCTCATTACGACCGCGACTACACCTTGACCGCCTTCATGGTCGGCTATTTCGGCCCCGACGGGGCGCGTAACCCCACCCTCCGCGCCAAGAAGGGCGACCGGGTGCGCATCACGATCACTAATGGCGAAACCATGACCCATGACGTGACGCTGGAAAAATTGGGCATCAAGAGTGAGACGATTTTGGAGAAAGGCAGCAGCACCAGTATCACTTTCACCGCCCAGCAGAGCGACACCTATTTTTGCTCCATTCCCGGCCACCGCGCCGCCGGCATGGTGGGTAGTTTCGAGGTCGTGGAGGGCGTACTTTCCAACCAAACCATTGCCGGACAGTTGCCCACGAAAGACGAACGCCGCCTGAACCTGGATTTTGAAACGGGTACCTTGCAGGACTGGACCGCCACGGGCGGGGCCTTCGCCAACGCACTGGTGTCGGCAGACCCCTCGCCGCTGCACGAGCCGGATATGAAGCTGGGGTTCGCCGGGAAGTACTTCCTCAGCAGCGGCGGCACCAAAAACGCCGCCTTGAAAGGCACTTTGACCTCCGTCCCCTTCAAAGTCACGCAGCCTTATGCCGCCTTCAAAGTCTCGGGCGGGGCCTTGCTCGACACGCGGGTGGAATTGGTCAGAACGGATAACGACGAGGTTATTTTTCATATCAGCGGCAACGGTAAACCCACCCTGCTGCCTGTGGTGGTGGATTTGCGACCTTATCAAGGCAAAGAAATCTTTATTCGTCTGGTGGATAATGAAGATGGTTTGTCGCCGATTCCCTATATCAAGCCCGACCTGTGGGCGCATCTCAACTTCGATGATTTCAAGTTCTACCCCAGCCGCCCCGACTTCGCTAACGAACTCCGGCCCGAGGACATAATCGTGCTGCCGCCGCTCGATCCCGTGCTGAACGCCGGACTCTCTGGCCTCGAAGCCGCCAAGGCCATGACGCTACCCGAGGGCTTCAAGATCACGCTCGCCGCCGCCGAACCCGACGTGGTGCGGCCCGTCAGCTTTACCATCGACGCCAAAGGTCGCCTGTGGGTGGTCGAGGCGCACACTTACCCCGTCCCCGCGCCGGCAGGACAGGGCCGCGACCGCATCCTGATCCTGGAAGACACCGACGGCGACGGGACGCTGGATAGTCAAAAGATTTTTATTGAAAATCTCAATTTGGTGAGTGGCATCGAAGTCGGCATGGGCGGCGTGTGGCTGGGGGCCGCACCCTATTTATTGTATATTCCCGTGGACGCCAAGACCGACAAGCCCGCCGGACCGCCGCAGGTGCTGCTCGACGGCTGGGGAACGCACGACACCCACGAGGTACTGAACAGTCTGCGATGGGGCCCCGACGGCTGGCTCTACGGCACCCACGGCGTGTTCACGCACTCCAACGTCGGCCAGCCGGGAACGCCCGACGACCAGCGGACGAAGCTGAACGGTGGCCTGTGGCGGTACCATCCCGCCAAAAAGGAATTTGAACTATTCTCCGAAGGCACCAGCAAC
>JBBSKK010000559.1:0-2721 GCA_038256395.1 Cytophagales bacterium
CCGCTTCCGGTCTCTCCCTCATTTCTTTCATCTGGGAAAGCGTGATGTCCTGATATTTTTTTTTGCTCATGGAATCGAAAATTCTTTTCTCAAAATTACAATCTCTATCCCTTCTCACAAAAAATAAAAAGCACCTTACCGAATGGTAAAGTGCTTTCAAAAATTCATCAAGTACGAAGGAGCAGCAGGAACCTTTAAATCCGCTGAACGCTGAACCCTGAAATAAGAACCTTGAACGATAGTCTACTGCACCGCTATCACCTTAAACTCCGTCCGGCGATTTAACTGGTACTGGCTTTCCGTGCAGTTCTCACCGTCCGTGCAGTCGTTCACGGGTTCGCTTTCGCCGTAGCCCCGCGCCACGAGACGCATCGGGCTGACACCCCGGCGCACCAGGTAGTCATAAGCCGCGCGGGCCCGGCGCTCCGACAGCTTTTCGTTGTACTGGTCGCTGGCCCGGCTGTCGGTGTGCGAACGCAATTCCACGGTCATTTCGGAGTATTTTTTCAGCAGCGACACCACCCGGTCGAGTTCCGTGGCTGCGTCGGGGCGGATAAAAAACTTATCGAGATCGTAGTAAATATTGTCCAGGCGGAAGACATCGCCTTCGCCGTAGATGCCCACGTTGTTTTCCACCACCTCGCCCTTGCGTCGGGTCTTGATCTGGTTCTGGTCGCGCGTGTATTTGTCTTTCTCGGTCGTGATGGTATAGTTGGAATTGGGGTCCATAGTTAACTCATACTGCCCGTCAGATCCCGTCGTCACGGTTTCCTCCGAATTGTCCTTATCGTTGCGCAGCGTCACGCGCACGCCATCGGCGGGCCGATGATCTACCTCCTTGCGGATGGTGCCTTTTACAATGGACGTGTTTTCGCTCCGGTCCAGGTAAATCGACAGCCCCATGCTGGGGTTGGACGACTGGGTAAGCGTCGAGAAGCGCACGCTGTTGGCGGCGTAGCCCTCCTTGATTGCCTTGAACTCGTATTCCTTGGCCGACTCAAGGCACATCCTAACGCTGCCGTCCATGCCTGTCTCCTGAAGCTGCTGGTTGACACCGTTTTTCACCACCCGAACATCGGCGTTTTCAAGCGGCTCCTTTGTTTTGGCGTCGTACACGAAGATATTGAGCTGCTTGCAAACCCGGCGGAAGCTGTAAATGTTGTCGTCGGAAGCCCCGCGCTTGCGGTTGGAACTGAAATAGCCCGACATCCGGCCGACGTCCGTAATGAAGCCAAAGTCGTCACTAGACGAGTTGATGGGCGCTCCCAGGTTCTCGACGCCTTTCAGGGCGATGTCGCCCCGCAGTTCGGCGGAGAAAACGTCGAGTCCGCCCAGACCTTCGTGGCCGTCGGACGAAAAGTATAGCATTCCGTCGGCGTCCACGTAGGGGAACATCTCGTTGCCTTCGGTGTTGATTTCCCGGCCCATGTTTACGGGTGTACCCCATTCGCCGTTGTTGAAATCCACCACGTAGAGGTCGGTCGAGCCGTAGCCGCCGGGCATATCCGAGACGAAGTAAAGTTTGGAATCATCGGGAGCAAGCGCCGGATGGCCGCAGGAGTAATCCTTGCTGTTAAAAGGCAACTCCTTAATGTTGACCCACTTGCCACGGGAATCCTGCTCGGCGTAGTAGAGTTTCAACTTCCGAATCCCTTCGCCGCTGCTCTTACCGGACTTACCCTTATCGTCGTTGTTGCGGGTGAAGATGATACGCTTTTGATCCTTAAAAAAAGTCATCGTACCCTCATGGTACTTGGTATTGAGGGTACGACTAAAAATCTCGGACTTGGTAAGATTGGCCTCGACGGGCGCCGCAGCGGTTTGATCGGCATCGCCGGACGAGTTGATATCGCCGCCGCCCAGGGCGGAAGTGGCCGGAGTAGTCGTGATGTTCGCCTGGCGGAACTGGCTCGTGTCGGGCTGGAAGTAAATGTCGAGGAAAGGCGTCTGATTGAAATTAAACACCCGCTTGATAACGCCCGACTCGTTGCGGGCCGACACGAATGTCAGGCCGCCCTGGTAGTACATCGGGCTGAAATCGGCCTGCCGAGAGTTGAAGGGCAGGTACTCCACTTTGTAGGAAGACGAATCCTGGTAAAAACGGTTCATGTCCATGTACGAAACCGTGAATTTCTTGCCGCGCAAGTCCTCGGTTTGCATCTCGCCATACTTGGCGTACATCTTCTGGGAGTCGCGGTACTTGCGGTTCTTGGCCAAAGACTGCGCGTAGTAGAGGTAAGTTTCGCTGGGCAGGTCGGTGTATTTATCGACCAGTTCGCCATATACCCGCTCGGCATTGCGCGAGTCCTGCAGGCGGCGGTAGCTGTAGCCGAGTTTCATCAGGGCTTCGCGGCGCTCTGCGGGATCGCCGCGCTTGTCGAGCCGAAGGAAATCCTCGTAGTTGCGCACCGCGTTGAGGTAACTCATGTCTTCAAACTGCTTGTTAGCCGCCCGAAGCCGGGCGGTTTGGGCCATGGCCCCTACCGAAAGAAGGGTTAGGGAAATCGCCAGTAGCCATGTTTTACGGCAGATTTTCATAGAGATTTTTCTTTTCAATGTGTATTGTTCCAGTAGTAATGACTAGGGATTAGCAAAGAAAATGCCAATTTTTATTTTAAATGAAAAAATAATGGGTCGTTAAACAGGTATTAGGTAATAGGCACTTAGGCATTTTGTTTTTAAAATACTGATTATCAAATGCTTGTCCTCAAAAAACTTTAA
>JBBSKK010000560.1:0-2676 GCA_038256395.1 Cytophagales bacterium
CAATGAGAAAGGCCCAAATCAGCACTTTTTTCTCCCGATACCTTTCCACCATTAGCCCAGCCGGAATGGACATTACACCGTAGGAAACGAAGAAGGCAAACGGCATAAAACCCGCCAATCCCAAACTCAAATCGAAACTATCGACAATATCGGGGATGATTGGCCCCAGGATATTGCTCAAGAAGGAAATAACAAAGAAAATGAGGAGAATTAGGAAAACCAGAAAGGAGTTCTTTTTCATTTTTATTTCAATATCGCCGTTCGGCTGGAACGTCCGGCTTTGTCGAAGGCTTTGAGTTTGACATTGCCGGAAATTTGGACTGGATTGGTGTATTCATCAGATTTCAGCGTGGGTTCGGTGCCGTCGGTGGTGTAGCGAATGCGCAAGCCGGGAAAGGCAACATTCGCCTTCAACGTGCCATTTTCGACGATGGCCCCCGGCAGCGGGATGCGGTAATTGTAGCCGCCGTTCAGGCGCGACATTCTCGGAAGTTCTTTTGCCGCTAATGTATTGGCAAACACATTCCAGGCATCCCCTACCCTTTTCTGACGGTTTTCGCCCGGCGGCATTGCCTCCCAGTCGCGGGCTTTGGCCCAGGCACTTTCGGCGAAACCCATAATTTTGGGAAGCATCAGGTATTCCATCATTTGGCGGCCCTTGACGGTTTCGCTCCAAAGCTGGGCTTCTACGCCAATGATGTTTTTGCGGGCGTCGGGGCGGAGTTTTTCCATGCCCTTGAAGTCTCGATTGGCATCCAGTTTTCGGCCGAAATTCGTCTCTTCCGTCGTGCTGAACATATTGTAAGGCGCAAACTCCCAGTTGTCGCGGGTATCCACGAAGCCCGCCCAGTACAGGCCGGGTTCTTTGGGGTCGTTGTTGTAGGCCATGTCGAAATAAAAGTTGGATACGTTACACAGGATCACCGGGTAGCCCGCGTTGGCCAGGCGGTAGCCCAAATCCTTGTAGTCGAACAGGTTGTTCCAAATATAAGGCACGACGCTGCCATTCGCAAAGGCGGCGTTGGGCTGGTAGCTGCCGTCTTCGGTTTTGAGCAGGGCCACTTCTTCCCAGCCGTGGATAGTCAGCCCTTTCTTCTTCATCCGCCCGACTAGTTTTTCAAAAAAATAAGCTTGCAAGTTCTTCGGGTCTTTGATTGCTGGATTGTCTTTCATCAATTTGTCGGCTAGCGGCGATGCCGTCCACGCTTTTTCCGGTACCTCGTCGCCGCCCGCGTGGATAACGTCCATTTTCAGGCCCGCTTCCTGGTACATCTTGGCCATCTCGTTCACTACTTTTTCGTAAAAATGGTAAGTCGATTCCCGCGCCACGCTCACCACGTTATTCTTATAGCCCTGCGCCGAAAAATACTTTGATTGGTCGTCGGGGTCGATGAGGCGGTACTCGTTGGCTTCCTTTTCCTTGCCTTCTTTCATCAGGCGGGCATAGCGGGCCTCCATCGCTTTGATGGCGGCGAGGGCGTGGCCGGGTAGATTCACTTCTGGAATAACCTTGATGTGTCGCGCGGCGGCGTATTTCAGAATTTCCACAAAATCGGCTTTGGTGTAGTAGCCGCTACCGTGCTTGCCTACCTCGTAGGCGATGGGTCCCGAACCGTAAGACGGGTGCAGCGCGGAGGCATCCATGCCCGAAGTGTGCTGCCGCTGGCCGCCTACTTTCGTCAACTCTGGCAGGCCGTCGATTTCAAGCCGCCAGCCTTCGTCTTCGGTGGTGTATAGCAGGAAGTGATTTAGCTTGTAAAAAGCCATCAGGTCCAGCGTTCTGAGGATGGTTTCCTTGGTCTGGAAATTCCGGCTCACGTCCACGTGAAGGCCACGCGTGTGGAAACGCGGAGCATCCTCGATTTTCATGGCCTTCAACTCGACGTTTTTCTTGCCAGAAGTTTCAAAAGGAATCAGCGCCAGCAGACTTTGCACCCCATAAAAAACGCCCGCCGCGTCGGAACCTTCGATGGTGATTTTATCAGCCGAAATATCCAGACGATAGGCTTCTCTGTCGATGCCATTGACCTTTACCTCCCCGATTTTCAGAAAAATTCCTGAGCTGCTTTCGGCTTTACTGTTCACCACATAGCTAGCTTTGGTGATCTCTTTGAGCCGCTCACGCATAAAATTGGCTTCATTCTCTAGCCCTTTCCCAAAAGAAATCTTTTGACTACTGTCCAGCCTATACGTACCCACGCCTTTCACAAAATTTACTGGCGAAGGGATGATTGGGAGTAACTCCTCTTCGGTTAGTAGGTGGAGTCCAAGATTATCGTTGTAGCGCTGCGCGGCGGTAGGCAGGGGCTTTTGATCGGCTTTGCCGCGCAGCATTTGCTCCCTGGTACCGAAGGGCAAGACAACCGCATCGCCGATTTGCTCGATTCGCTTTTCGTTGCCCTCATCATCGTAATAAACTACGTACAGCCCAAGCGGCGCATCGGTTTCCTTGATTACGCCTTCGGTACCCGTGTACCGAACCTCGACCGAATCGCCCGAAGCCAGAGCGAAGCCGCTTTCCGGCACCAGTTTGTACCAGTCGCCATTGATATGTTCGACGCGGGCAGGTTGGGGCGTTTTATGGGGCAAAATGGGGCGAGGGGCCATGTTGAAGAAAATCGCCCAGTTTTTGTCATTCAGATCTTGCTTGCCATTGTTTTTTATAAAAAAACGGGC
>JBBSKK010000561.1:0-2669 GCA_038256395.1 Cytophagales bacterium
TTACCTACAAAATCTTTATTTGTAAAATTAAAAAGACCCTCTGCTTACCCTGCTGTCAGGCTGAGCGTAGCAGAAGCCCGAAGCCCGAAGCCCACTATGAAAACTCCCCACGGACACCTCACTTACTGCAGTAATATCCACCCCGGAGAAGCCTGGGACGCGCATTTCAAAGAGTTGAAGGCAAATTTGCCCTACATCCGTCAAGAACTGGCCGAGGGCCAGCCCTTCGCCCTGGGCCTGCGCCTGGCCAACGATGCCTCCTTCGAACTCAGCCAGCCGGAACGCCTGGAAGAATTCAAAAACTGGCTGGCCGAAAACGATCTGTACGTATTTACGATGAACGGCTTTCCCTACGGCGGCTTTCACAATACCGTTGTCAAGGACCAGGTTCACGCCCCCGACTGGACCACCATCGACCGAACCGGGTACACCAAGCGGCTTTTTTCGATTTTGGCCCAATTACTTCCCAAAGGCATGGACGGCGGCGTGTCCACCTCGCCCCTCTCCTACCGTTTTTGGTGGCCGGATGAGGCAGCTACGGAGAATGCTTTTCAAATCGCGACCCAAAACATCCTGCAAATCGCCGACTACCTGATCGAAATCAGGCGCGAATCGGGAAAACTCATGCACCTCGACATCGAGCCGGAACCTGACGGGCTGCTGGAAAATTCGACAGAATTCGTGGACTGGTACCGCGATTACCTGCTGCCGACGGGCATTCCGTATTTGCAGGAAAAATACGGCTTCACCGAATCACAAGCCAGAGAAGCTTTGCTAGATCACATTCGGCTGTGCTTCGATGTCTGCCACGTGGCGGTCGCCTACGAAGAGCCGCGAGAAGTGCTGGAACGGCTGGATTCGGTGGGTATCAAAGTGGGCAAAATTCAGATCAGCTCGGCTTTACAAATGGATTTGACCACCAATAAAAAAGAAAAAATAGAATCCCTGCGGGCTTTTGAAGAACCGGTGTACCTGCACCAGGTAGTCGCAAGAAAATCTGATGGTAGTTTCCAAAAGTATCCTGACCTGTCCGAGGCTTTCGCCAGTCGCGGCGCCGAAGAAGCCGACGAGTGGCGCATTCATTTTCACGTGCCGCTGTTTGTCGATTCCTACGGAAAGCTCAACTCTACCCAAGGCGATATCCTGAAAACGCTGGATTTACAAAAAGAAAAGCCCTTTACCCAGCACCTGGAAGTGGAAACCTATACCTGGGGTGTGTTGCCAGAGGAAATTCAAAAACCCATTGGCCAGTCCATCGTGCGGGAGTTGCAGTGGGTATTGGGGAAATTGGACTAACATCATGCAAAAAACCGTCGTCATCGACATCGTGGCCCTGAGCGCCAACCTTGTTTGCGAACATACGCCTTTCCTGAAAAAATACCTGGAAAGCCGCACCATGAAGCCCATAGTACCCGTGCTGCCCGCCGTGACCACCACGGCCCAAAGCTGCTACGTGACGGGCAAGTGGCCCGCCGATAACGGCATTGTGGGCAACGGTTGGTACGACCGCGATGATGCGGAAGTGAAGTTTTGGAAGCAGTCGAATCATTTGGTGCAAGGCGAGAAAATTTGGGACGCTGCCAAAAAGCGTGATCCGTCGTTTACCTGTTCCAAAATGTTTTGGTGGTACAATATGTACGCTACTGCCGACTACTCGGCCACGCCGCGTCCGCAGTACCACGCCGACGGCGTCAAAGCTCCCGACTGTTACACGCATCCGCCCGAACTCCGTGATCGCTTGCAGGCCGAGTTGGGGCAATTCCCGCTGTTCAATTTTTGGGGACCCAACGCCAATATCAAATCCTCGAAGTGGATTGCCGACGCTTCGATGTTGGTCGATCAGTGGCACGATCCGACGCTAACGCTGATCTACCTACCGCATTTGGATTACTGTTTGCAAAAATTCGGGCCGGATTTTACAAAAATTTCGACAGAACTGCGAGAAATCGACGCGCTGGTAAAGACGCTTGTCCAATATTACGAAGGAAAAAACGCTAAAATCATTCTCCTGTCGGAGTACGGTATCAATCCCGTTTCGCGGCCCGTCCATATCAACCGAATTTTGCGCGAGGAGGGTTTGATCGCGGTGCGTACCGAGCGCTGGTATGAGTTGCTGGACGCCGGGGCGTCGCAGGCCTTCGCTACCGCTGACCACCAAATTGCCCACGTGTACGTGAACGATAAAACAAAGCTCAGCGAAATAAAGCAGCGGTTGGAAAAGACGCCGGGCATTGCCCTGGTGCTGGACGAAGCCGGAAAAAAGGCGCACCATCTCGACCACGCACGCTCGGGCGACCTCGTGGCGGTGGCCAAAGCCGATAGCTGGTTTACCTACTACTACTGGCTGGACGACGCCAAAGCCCCCGACTACGCCAAACTGGTGGACATTCACCGAAAACCGGGCTATGATCCGGTGGAGATGTTCATGGACCCCAAAAACCCACTCATCAAGCTCCGGGCGGGCTACAAGTTGGGACGCAAGTTATTAGGAATGCGGTATTTGATGGATGTAATTCCACTAGACGCCACGCTGGTCAAGGGTTCGCATGGGAGTAGCCTGGTTCCGGCGAAATACTTTCCGATCTGCGTGACGGATAAAGATTTAGGGCGGTCAGCGCTGGAAGCGGTGGACGTGTACGACGTAATTTGGAATCACGTATTTCCGTAAA
>JBBSKK010000562.1:0-2633 GCA_038256395.1 Cytophagales bacterium
GAGGGCAAGGTCTATTCCAACGTCTTTAATAATCGACTTGAACCAGGTCAATTGCTCGTTTACAATCGAAGGAGAAGCTGCGCCGTTGGTGTAGTTGCCATCCGTGAACTCGTAGCCGCCACCGCCCGACAGCGAGAAACCAGGAACGTACTGGAAAGGTGCGCCAGCATCGGCACCCACCAGCCCGTAAGAGCCGCGAAGTTTCAAGGATGAAATCAAGCGGATGTCTTTCATAAACGCTTCTTCAGAAACGCGCCAGCCTGCCGAAACTACCGGAAAAAGGCCCCAGCGGCGATCGGGGTGGTAGCGATACGAGCCATCGTAGCGGGCCGCTACTTCCAGCAGGTACTTCTCCTTGAAGTCGTAGTTGAGCCGTCCCACCAGCGACTGGCTGGCAAACTGGCTTTCGGAGCCGCTGGTCGTTTGGTTGTTAAGGCCCGCTTGGTCGATTTGGTCATTGGTAAAAAAGTCGTATTCCCGACCCAGAGCCGCCGTGCGGTCGGTGGCCTCCTGCTGCTCATAGACGAAGGTCGCCCCCACCGTGTGGTTTTTGGCGATGATCGTGTTGTACAATAGCTGCGCCTGTAGAGTGACCCGGTTGCGGTCGGAGAAATTGTTGCCGATCCGCGAAGGATTATGCTGGCGGTGGGCAATGTACTTGTCCAGCGTGGCGTCGTAGGTATATAGGTTATAGCTTTTGGAAAGCGATTTGTTGCGGAAGCTGTTGCTATCGTAACCCACAAGTCCCTTGATTTTCAACCCTTTCACAAAGGGAAGGGTATAGGTGAGCGAAGCCGTCGATTGGAAGAACTTATTGACATCCTCCGCGTAGCCCGTCCGGCTCCGGTCGGCCAGGGCCACCGGATTGTAGCCGCCGCTCAGTAAGGCCGGGTAGGCCGGGTTGTCGTTTGCGTAGGGGCGTTCGGTGGCGAGGGCCACGCGCGTTCCTTTAAATATGTCGAAAAAATTATCGCCGGGCTGCTCGCGCTTGTCGTACAAGCCGTAGATAGCGATGTCGGCCCGCAGGTCCTTGGTCAAATCGACGCCCAGCGTGGTGCGGAAGGTGTACTTCTTGTAGCCCATGTCCTGGCTTTTCAGCAGTCCCTTTTCATCCTGAAAACCGAAGCTGGTGAAGTAGGATATTTTCCCCTCACTGCCGTCCGTAAATAGCGGTGTAGCTAAACTCAGGCTTGCCTTTCTTGCCCTTTTTGGTAGTGACGATGACCACACCGTTGCCCGCCCGGATACCGTAAATGGCGGCGGAAGCGTCTTTCAGCACCGAGATGCTTTCGATGTCGTCGGGGTTGATTTTCTGGAAATCGAAGCCGCCATCCCGCGCCACGCCATCGACTACATAAAGAGGCTCTCCAAAGCCGCGAATGTTGATGTTGGTACTGAATCGCCCAGGTTCGCCCGAGTTCTGACGAATCTGGACGCCCGCTACTTTTCCCTGCAAACTTTGGGCAAGGCTGGTGTGCGTGGTCGTTTTGATTTCCTCATTGGTGATGTTGGAAATAGACCCCGTCAGCGTCTGCTTGCGCTGCGTGCCGTAACCGACGACGACCTCGTTCAGTTCGTCGATGCTTTGCGCCAGCGTGACGTCGAAAGTACTGCGGTTGCCCACCGTAATTTCCTGCGCCTGGTAGCCTACGAAGCTTACAAGGATGGTGGCTTTCTTGTCGGGGACCGAAAGGGAAAATTTGCCGTCCACGTCCGAGGTGGTACCGACCGAAGTACCCCGCACCACGATGCTGGCCCCCGGGATGCCCGTGTTGTTCTCGTCTTTAATTTTTCCCGTAATTTGGGTGGGGCTATTCCCACTCTGGGCTCTGCCCAGCGGCACCAGCCCAAGGCAGAAAAAGCTGAGGATGGCCATCGGCATCAACCATCTTTTCAGACGGGATGCCGGACGTACTTTTTTTGATAAATAACGAATTTTCATACAATACTAAAGGTTAAAGGTTTGTAATTTCGTAACTATTCAAATCCGTTCTTTGCATAAATAAAGTAGGGCAGCTCCACCGTTGCGCATCGGCTTTACTTATCCTTTGAATTATTTGTTTGCATCATCCGCAAAGTGAAATTGCGGAATTGAATAGTTCTATTTGTCATTGGGCAAATCTAGGCCCGCCCCCCTTAACAGGGACATAACAAAAGATTAACAGAGCCGAAAAACTTGTTAATTTTTTTGTTATTTTGTTAATTAATTAAATTAATACAAGGCAAAAATGCCCTAAACGGAGAAAGAGACCATGAAAGTACTGATGGGCATTATGTACATCGCAGCGGGAATCCTGCACTTCGTCAGCCCTAAGTTTTACCTGAAGATAATGCCCCCTTACCTCCCCTACCACGAATTTTTGGTGGCGGCTTCGGGCCTGGCCGAGGTAGTTTTGGGTGTGTTACTTTTCATTCCGGCCACGCGAACCTGGGCCGCCTGGGGAATTATTCTTTTGCTCATCGCTGTTTTTCCAGCCAATCTGTACAGGGCGTATGGCACCGACTTCCAGGCAATGTCGCCCTGGATCCGCTGGGGACGCCTACCCATTCAATTGCTACTCATTTGGTGGGCGCTTCAATATACAAAGTGACGATTGACAGGCAAAAAATCACTCATCACTCATCACTCATCA
>JBBSKK010000563.1:0-2619 GCA_038256395.1 Cytophagales bacterium
ATGCGCGGCTCGCTGCGAAGCTTATCCGAAATCGGGTCGAGTACCCCGCGCGACGCCTGAATGACGCCCATCGAATTCTCGCAGGTCACGAATTGCTCGGTTCCGTCGTGGATATCCCCGTCGCTGCGGGCCAGCGTGGGCAGAATAATCGCCTCCTGGCCGTGTACGAGGTGGCTACGATTGAGCTTGGTGGAAATCTGGACGGTCAGGTTGCACTGCCGCAGACCCTGCGCGGTGTAGTTGGTGTCGGGCGTGGCGGAGAGGAAATTCCCGCCCAGCGAAAAGAACACCTTCGCCCGACCGTCGTGCATGGCGTGAATAGCCTTCACCGTATCGAAGCCTTCCTTTTCGGGCACCTCGAAGCCGAACACTTCGCGGATATTTTCGCGCCATTCGGGTTTCACTTTTTCCCACACGCCCATCGTGCGGTCGCCCTGCACGTTGCTGTGGCCGCGCACGGGGCAAGTACCCGCGCCGGGCTTACCGACCGCCCCTTTGAGCAGCAGCAGGTTGACGATTTCCTTGATCGTGTCCACCGAATTGGCGTGTTGCGTCAGGCCCATCGCCCAGCAAATGATAATGCGCTTTTTGTGCTTGATGGCCTCGACGACTTCCTTGATTTTAGCCAGCGGTACGCCGCTGAGTTCGGCCAGCGCCGCTACGTCCTGCCGCCGGAGGTGGGCCGCGTAGTCGGCGAAGCCATGGGTTTTATTTTGGATAAATTCCTGATCCACAACCGTGCCGGGGGCTTTATCCTCCTCTTCCAGCAGCAGCCGGGCTACGGCTTGCAGGAAGGCCATATCGCCGTTCATGCGGATTTGCACGAAGAGTTCGGCGAGCTTGTTGTCCACGCTCAGCACGCCCTTGACCGTCTGCGGGTCGTTGAAGCCCAGCAGTCCGGTTTCGTGCAACGGGTTGACGCCGATGATCATGGCTCCGTTGCGCTTGCCTTTTTGCAGGGCCGTCATCATGCGGGGATGGTTGGTGCCGGGATTTTGGCCCATAATCATGATGATGTCGGTGTCGTAGAAATCTTCCAGCATCACCGTCCCCTTGCCGATACCAATCGACTCGCTCAGGGCCGTGCCGCTCGACTCGTGGCACATATTGGAGCAGTCGGGCAGGTTGTTGGTACCGTATTCGCGCACAAACAATTGATAGATAAAAGCCGCCTCGTTGCTGGCCCGTCCTGAGGTGTAGAAAACCGCCTCGTCCGGCGAATCCAGGGCGTTGAGGTGTTCGGCAATTTTTTGGAAAGCGCCCTCCCAACTTATCGGCTGGTAGTGTGTCGCGCCTTTGGACAGGTACATCGGCTCGGCCAGGCGGCCTTTCTTGCCAATTTCCAGATCCGTCAACTGCGCGAGGTCATAGACGGAGTTTTTGGCAAAAAAATCCGCCCACAATGTCTTGCTGGTGGCTTCTTCGGCCAAGGCTTTGGCACCGTTCTCGCAGTATTCGGCCACGGGCGAGCGGTGGAAATCCGGGTCGGGCCAGGCGCAGCTCGAACAGTCGAAGCCGTCCTTCTGATTCATTTTCAGCAGGGCCTTGTTGCCGCGCACCAGCCCGGCTTCTTCCACGACCATTTTCAGGCTGATCGCCACGGCGGTCACGCCTGCCGCAACGGTTTTGGGTTCGTCAATTTTAAGACCGGTGAGGCGGGCGGGGTTTTCGGCGGAAGGAGTTTTCAATTTTGAATGAGAGAATGAGAGAATGAGAGAATAAATTTTTGTCGCTTTGAAACTAACAAGCTACCCGTTCGGGCCCCACGTAAACATTGAACCGATTGTCCCGAAGAAAACCTACCAAAACCAGCTTCATCTCTTTTGCCAACTGCACCGCCAATGTGGAAGGTGCGCCGACGGCGGCTACGAAGGAGATGCCAGCCAGGGCGGCTTTCTGGATTAGTTCAAAACTGGCTCTCCCGCTTAGCAATAAAATCTGCGTGCGGAGCGGGTGGGCATCGGTTTGCAGGGCGTGGCCGATGAGTTTGTCCAGGGCGTTATGGCGTCCCACGTCTTCGCGCAGGGAGAGTAATTCGCCCGCTTGGGTGAATAACGCCGCCGCGTGGAGGCCGCCCGTGCTGGCGAAGTCGGCCTGCCGCTCCCTCAACAACGCGGGCAGACGGTAAAGTGTTGGGGCGTCAACTGACCAATCTTGGTCAATCTCTGGCAAGGTACTTTCCACCCGCACGGCTTCGATGGACGACTTGGCGCAGATGCCGCAACTGGATGTCGTATAAATGTGACGCTCAAACTTCGCTGGGTCGAAAGGCGTGTCCTCGTGCAGGATTACCGAAATCCGGTTGGCATCTTCCTGCACTGCACCGACTATCTGCTCATAGCGAGTAATGATTCCTTCGCTCAATAAAAACCCCAGTGCCAGCTCCTCGTCGTGGCCCGGCGTCCGCATGGTAACGGACAAGTTCTTGGTTTCTAGCTTCAAACCATAGCGAACGCTTATTTCCAGCGGCTCCTCAACCGACAATAAGTCGTCCTGCTTTTGACTTTGGTGAGGCGAAAAACGGGTGATGCTCACTGACTGAGTGGAAATGGTCATAGGTGGGCCAGAAATTTACCGTTTAATAAGTCAAATATGCAACTTAAATAGAATTGATGGAAA
>JBBSKK010000564.1:0-2576 GCA_038256395.1 Cytophagales bacterium
AATCCTGCTGGTCGCAATGCTGCTGCCGTACTCGCTGCTGGCGCAGGACATAGCGGTGAGCGGCAAAGTCGCCGGGAACGACGGCGACGGCATTCCCGGCGTCAGCATTACTGTGCAGGGAACTCAACGTGGCACGATCACCAAAGCCGACGGCACATATGACCTCACGACATCTCCCAACTCGACGCTGGTATTTTCATTCGTCGGCTATTTAAATCAAGTGGTACCCGTTGGTGGGCGCAGCAGTATCGATGTTACTTTGGCGGAGGATACCAAAGCGCTCGACGAGGTGGTCGTGGTAGGATACGGCACCCAAAAGAAAGTCAATCTGACGGGTTCAGTTGAAACGATCAAGGGCGAACAGATTGCCCGACAACCTGTGGTGCAGACTTCTCAGGCACTCACAGGACTAGCACCCGGCCTGACGGTGATTCAAAATAGTGGTCAACCAGGCAATGATGGTGGAGCGTTGAGAATCAGGGGACTCGGATCGCTGGGGGCGTCCAATAATGTACTGGTACTGGTCGATGGTGTGGAGGCAGACATCAACCGTGTTGATGCGGGCGACATCGAGTCGATATCGGTGCTGAAAGATGCTTCGGCGGCTTCCATCTATGGTTCCCGGGCATCCAACGGCGTGATTGTGGTGACGACTAAGAAGGGAGCGAGCGGCAAACTGACCCTGAACTACCGCAACAATCTGGCGGTGCAGCAACCTACGGGCCTGCCGAAGTACCTTGGATCGCTGGACTACCTGAAATACTCGGGCGACAGCAAAGCATTTGTCGACGATTTTACCAAAAATTTCGGCTCCAATCCCGACCTGTATACCGACACCGATTGGGTCAAGGAATTATTTACCGAAAACGGCTTCCAGCAATACCACAACCTGAGCGTGAGTGGTGGTACGGACAAGGTGACATCCCTGGCGTCTATCTCCTACACAGGCCAGAACGGCAACATTAAGAACTACAATTTTAAACGCTACAATGGCTTGTTCAACACGCAGTTGAAGCTGAACGACAAGTTCGACATCAGCTTCAACCTGAATTTTAGCAAGTCGTTGCAATCCAACCCAAATGAGAGTCTAAATGAAATAGTTGGGCAAGCCTATCGAATTCCACCCATCTACTTTGCCCGGCATTCCGACGGTCAATGGGGCGATGGTTGGGCGGGCCAAAATCCAGTTGCCGTCGTCAATGAAAATGGCAACCGGGACTACAACTCCAATTATTTCCGAGGAATTCTGCGGGTTAATTATTCACCCATCAAAGACTTGAAACTGACCCTGATGTATTCGCCCGAGTACGGGGATGATTTTGTCAAGTCTTTCGATCGGACGTATTTTACGGTTATCGACTGGGCAACGCAGGCTAAGCGGATTCGGAACAATCCCAATTCATTGAGCCAGACCAACATTCGGTCATTTACAGAAAATACTAACTTACTGGCTAATTATTCAAAGTCGCTGGGCGTACATGATTTTTCCATCCTCGGCGGGTCGGAGTTGATCAAGTTCACTACGGAAAGGTTTGGAGCATCCCGCCAAAACTTCGTCTTGCAAGACTTCCCTTACCTGAATGCGGGTTCGGAGGCGGCGGCCCGCAACAGCGGGGAAGCCACCCAATATGGCCTGGTTTCGTTCTTCGGGCGTTTCAACTACGCTTTCAAAGATCGCTATTTATTTGAAGCCAACGTCCGCCGCGATGCTTCTTCTCGCTTTGCCAAAGAAAATCGTGTGGCGATATTTCCTTCGGTCTCGGCTGGCTGGCGCCTCTCGGACGAGCCTTTCATGCAGAATCTCCGAGCTGTGTCCAACTTGAAACTACGAGCTTCATGGGGTCAGTTGGGAAACCAGCAGTTGAGTAGTGATTTCCCTTACGTGGCCAACATCGCACTGGGACAAAATAACTTCGTGTTTGGCGGAAACACCGTTACCGGGGCCACCCAAACTAACCTTTCTAATAATCGCATTCAGTGGGAGACTACCGAGATCACCAACTTCGCGGTCGATGCCGGATTCCTCAATAACCGCTTATCGCTCACGGCGGAGTACTACATCAGAAAAACTAAAGACCTGCTATTAACCCTACCCGTTCCCCTGAACCTGGGCTTCAATCCCTCCATCCAAAATGCGGGCGACCTGCAAAACACGGGTTTCGACTTTTCGATGGATTGGCGGGAGAAAAAGGGCGACTTCACCTACGGAGCGAGGGCTATTTTTTCGAGCGTGAAAAACGAAGTGACCAATCTGGCGGGTGTGGGGCCGATCATCGAAGGCACGAGTATTACCCAGGTAGGAAGTCCGATCGGCCTGATTTTTGGCTATGAGACGGAAGGGATTTTCCAAAGCCAGGACGAGATCAACAATAGTCCGGCGCAGTTCGGCAAGCTTATTGTCGGCAATTTGAAATACAAAGACCAGCTCACCATCGACACCAACGGCGACGGAGTACCCGACCAGGCCGACGGTAAGATCAACCCCGATGACCGCGTGGCTTTGGGAAATCCGTTTCCGACGATTTCCTATGGCCTGGATCTAACGGCCTCTTATAAGCGCTTCGACCTGGCCGTCA
>JBBSKK010000565.1:0-2566 GCA_038256395.1 Cytophagales bacterium
CAGGCCGAGGAACCCGAAATCTACGTGGCCATCCATGCCTCGGGCCGCCTGGCGGGGATGTTCAACGTGGGATACCGCACCGTTTTCTTGGATCGTCAGCCCACCCGCCTCCGCTACTTCTGCGACCTGCGCATTCACCCTGATTTCCAGCGGTCGCGACTGCTGTTCGAGATGATGCACTTCTGCCGCAAGACGGGAATTATCAACGACGAGGAGATGGCACAAACCGTCATTTTTTCGGACAATCAGCCCATGCTCGCGCACCTGGATTTGAGCAAAAGAAAAAATTCGACGCGGCGGCTCGCGCCGCTGTATCAGTTAGTCGGCGAATATTACACTTACTTGATTCGCCTTCCGGCAAAAATGCACCACAAGCTGAACGGAAATTGGGAAATCCGGCGGGCCACCGCCGTCGACCTGCCCGCCATGCAACGCTACCTCGATAGCGAGGGAAAGCGCTATCAGGGGTTTCCCTGCTACAATTTCAATCAGTTAGGAGAAACGAACTACTACCGGAATCTTACCATCGAAGATTTTTACCTGGCCATCGAACAAGGCGAACTGGTGGGCATGGCGGGCATCTGGGATCAAAAGGATTACAAACAAACCCGAATCATGGGCTACGACCGCCTACTGACCTTCCTGCGGCCGCTCATCAATGCCTTTGCTAGCGTGGCGGGAGGTTTTAAACTGCCGGAAATGGGTCAGGTGCTTTCCTATTTCAGTCTGCACACCATTTTAATCAAGGAGGAAAATCCGCAAATATTACAGGCTATTTTGGCGAAAATAAGTAGCGACGCGGCCAGAAAAGACTTTGATTATTTCCTCTGCGGCTTGCGGGCCGACAGCCCGCTGACCGAGGCTTGCCAATCGTTCAAAACGACTCGCTTAATCAAAGGAAACTACTACCTAGTAAGCGGCAATCACGATCTTCCGGCCAAGTATTTGTCGCTGCCTTATTACCTGGAAGGGGTGCGAATTTGATCAAAAAAACGGCTAACCTTTCACCATCTCCACCGCAATCTTGGCCGACAAAAGACAAAGCGGCACGCCCCCGCCTGGATGCACACTGCCGCCCACAAAAAACAAGTTCTCGAATTGTCGCGAGAAGTTGGCGTGGCGCAAAAAAGCCGCAAAACGGTTGTTGGAGCTATTGCCGTAAAGCGCCCCCTGCGAACTCGACGTGCGGCTTTCGATCAGGCGCGGGTCGAGCGTGTCTTCGGCTTCGATGAGTACTTCAATGTTTTCGCCGAGTTGGCGGCTGAGTTTGAATAAAATATTCTGCCGCGTTTCGGCGATTAGCGCGTCCCAGTCCTGGCCGTCGTTGGCGGGGGCGTTCACCATCACGAACCAGTTTTCACCGTCGGTGGGTGCGTCGCTGGGTTCGTATTTCGAGGTAATATTGACGTACACCGTCGGATCGTCGCCGATGGTTTTTTGTTGAAAAATGTGGTGGAATTCGGTGCGGTAATCCCGGCTGAAAAAGATGTTATGCAGCCCCAATTCAGGAAACTGCTTTTTGATTCCCCAATAAAAAATAAGGGCCGAACTGGACTTGGGCTGCCGCAGCACTCGCTCTGGCTGGCGGGCCTCGGGTAGTAGTTTGCGAAAGGTATTGACCACATCCATATTGCTGATGACGAGGTCATATTTTAGCCTATTGCCGTTTACCTGTACGCCCGAAATTCTTTTCCCTTCATTCAGCATCCTTTCTACCGGACTATTATAATGAAACGTAACCCCCAAATCCTCGGCTAACTTCACCAAGCTATTAGTAATAGAAACCATCCCGCCCTTTGGAAAAAACGCGCCGATGTTGTATTCCAGATGCGGAATGATGTTCATCGTTGCGGGCGTTTGGTAGGGATCGGAGCCGTTGTAGGTGGCGTAGCGGTTGAATAGCTGCACCACGCGCGGATCGGTAAAGCGACTGGCATTGGCGGCACTCATGCTGCGGAAGGCATCCAGTTTATGCAGGTTGAGGTAACCTTTCAGCGCGTCGCGATTGAAGTAGGTACCGAGTTTATGTAGCGAACGGTGCAAGAAAAGCTTTTCGGTCACGTCGTACTTTTCGGCGCTGTCCCGCAAATGCGCCAGCACATTTTCGGCGGGTTCGCCCAGGTGTTTTTCGATGGTGCAGGCCAAAGCCGCCGGCTCGGCGTCGGCCACGAAGCGGGTGCCGTCTTCGTAGAAATAGCGGCAGGTTTCGGGTAGTTTTTGGTATTGGAAATAATCCGCCGGATTCTTGCCCGCCAAAAGAAACAGGTCATCGACCAACTGCGGCAAAGTAAACAGCGACGGCCCGGCGTCGAAGCGGTAGCCGTTGATTTCAAACGAAGAAAGCTTCCCGCCCGGATAGGCGTTGCCCTCATACACATCCACTGCATACCCCTTCACAGCCAAGCGAATCGCAGAGGCAATGCCCGCAATGCCCGCGCCGACGATAGCCGCCTTGTTTGTTGAATCGTGTAATCGTTGAATTGTGTAATTGATGTTTATCTGTTGCGTTGTCTGGGCGTCAGCAGCCTTCGTACTTTGGCACTTTGGCACTTTGGCACTTTGGCAC
>JBBSKK010000566.1:0-2566 GCA_038256395.1 Cytophagales bacterium
ACCACGTTGATGCCGTGCGCCAGCATTTGGATTAAAGCGCCCTGCATTCCGTTGAGGGTAGTCGAAAACACCCCGGCGGCCATCAACCCGACGTGGGCAAAGGACGAGTAGGCCACCAGACGCTTCATGTCGCGCTGCTGAATGGCGATGATGGAACCGTAAATAATGCCAATGACCGATAGCACGATGGCGACCGCGCCCCATTCGCTCAGGGCTAGTGGCGTGATGGGCAGCAAGAGGCGAATAAGCCCGTAAACACCCATTTTTAGCATAATACCTGCCAATAGCATGGTAGCTGGCGTGGGTGATTCGGTATAGGTGTCGGGCTGCCAGGTGTGGAACGGGAACAGCGGCATTTTGATGGCAAAAGCGATAAAAAACGCCCAGAAAACCCAACCCTGCGCGGCGGGCGTCAGTTGCAGATCGTAAAAAGCCGTGATGGCGGAAGAGTGCGTACCGGGCGTCTGGAAATACAAATACACCAACGCCACAAGCATGAACAAGCTACCGAAGATGGTATAAACAAAGAACTTGAACGTGACTTTCAGGCGATTTTCTCCACCCCACACAGCGGCCAGGAAGTAAATAGGAATCAACGCCGCCTCGAAAAAAAGATAGAAAAGAAAGGCATCCGTCGTAGTAAAAACGCCTACGAGAGCCGATTCCATGAACAAAATCAACGCGTAAAAGGCCGAGGGATTCTTGTAATTATGCCCGAAGCCAGAAAGCACAATCAGCGGCACCAAAAAAGTTGTCAACAATACCAGTAACATGCTGATGCCGTCGATGGACGCACCGAATGAAATGCCCGACGCGGGAATCCAGTCGTAGTTGAAACCAAACTGCGCCCCGGCGGCGGGATTGAACTGCGTCCAGACGAACACAGCCGTCGCCAGCTCGGCTAAGGCCCCGACCAAAGCAATCTGCTTCGCCTTGCTCCCGCCCAAAAAGAACGTCAGCAGTCCGGCGGCGAGGGGAATGAGTATGAGGAGAATCGTTAGCATTTAATTGGACTTTGGACATTAGACTTTAGATTTTGGACAATTGATTGTATCTAATGTCCAAAATCCAAAGTCCAGAATCATTTAAGCAACAGATTCCAAAACAGCACCACCATAATCCCCACGACCATCGCGAAGACGTAGTAGCCGATGGAGCCGGTTTGGGTTTGGCGGCCCAGGTTGGCCAGTCCTTTGACCAGTTTGCCCGTGCCTTCCACGAAAAGGTCGATGAAAAACTCTCCGAAACTTACCAGTAAAATGGAAAGCGTCTTCATGGGTTTTACAAAAACAGTATCGTAGAGTTTGTCGATGTAATACTTGTGGTACACCACGTTTTCCACGCCCGTCCGTGTTTCGGATTCGGGAGCGGGTACCGCGCTTTTGCTGATGTACATCACGTAGGCTACCACGGCGGCAATCAACGCTACCCCAACCGACACGCCCATCAGGGTAAATTCTTCGGAATGCGAAAGGGCCGTGGCTGCGAAGGCTTGGGGATTTACCTGCCGTGCAGCGTCAAACAGCGGACTCATGAATTCGGCCAGTTGGTGCGTACCGCCCAATGCCTCGGGAACGCCGATAAAGCCACCGATCGCCGATAAAAATGCCAGAATCACCAGCGGAATGGTCATGGAGGCGGGCGATTCGTGCAGGTGGTGTTCCTGCTCGGGCGTTCCCCGGAAAGAGCCGAAGAAAGTCAGAAACAGCAGCCGGAACATATAGAAGGATGTCATGGCTGATCCCAGTACCCCGATACCCCACAGCAGTTTGCTGTGTTCAAAGGCGTGGGCCAGGATTTCGTCCTTGGAAAAGAAACCCGCGAAAGGAGGTAAGCCAGCAATGGCCCAGGTAGCTATGGCAAAAGTGATAAAGGTGATGGGCAATTTCTTGCGCAGTCCGCCCATGAACCGGATGTCCTGCTCGTCGGACATGGCGTGAATGACGCTACCCGCTCCGAGGAACAGTAAAGCTTTGAAAAATGCGTGGGTAATAACGTGGAACATGGATGCCGAGTAGGCCATTACGCCCAGTCCCAGGAACATATAGCCCAATTGACTCACCGTAGAATAGGCGAGAACTTTCTTGATGTCGTTTTGCAAAATACCAATCGAGGCCGCAAACAGAGCCGTAACCGCGCCGACGACCGCCACGATTTCCAGCGTTTCGGGGGCCAGCGTATAGAGGACGTTGGAGCGAATGACCATGTAAATCCCCGCCGTGACCATGGTAGCGGCGTGAATCAGGGCCGATACGGGCGTGGGGCCGGCCATGGCGTCGGGCAGCCAGGTGTAGAGCGGCAGTTGGGCCGACTTGCCCATGGCCCCCACAAACAGCAGCAGCGTGATGGCCGTGCAGATGCCCGCGCCGTAGGTGCCAAACTGGCCCAGGCTGGCTTTCTGGAACACCTCGGCGTACTGCACCGAGTTGAAGGTGAGGTAAATCAGGAAGATGCCGAGCAGGAAGCCCAGGTCGCCTACGCGGTTGATGATGAAGGCTTTCTTGGCGGCGTTGTTGTAGTCGGTGTTCTTGTTCCAGAAGCCAATGAGCAGGTAGGAGCACAAGCC
>JBBSKK010000567.1:0-2552 GCA_038256395.1 Cytophagales bacterium
CAAACTAAGCTTGGACAGGAAGTGCCGGCGATTCTGATTCAGGCCGAATTCGAATATGTTCTTTTCCATTTGAGTGTAGGGTTTAGTTTGTGTTTTTTGTGAAATTGTTGAACCGTGTAATCGTGTAATTGATGTTTATTTGTTCTTTGTGTATCTGTTTAAATTTTCAAAGGCAGGTAGCCGTTAATCCAGGATTCAACAAAAAACAATACTCAGTTCAACATCAATTCAACATCGCGCCGGCGGGCCGGTTCAACGATTACACGACCTTCACGTTTTCGTAATCGCCTCCTCCATATTATAAATCGTACTCACGACCTGCATCAGGGCGGCCCAGGCGTTGCGGTCGCTGATTTTGGCGGTGGGGTACTCGCCCACGTCGAGGGTTTTGGCGGCGTTCAGTTTCTTTTGTTTGAATAGATTGGCTTGTTCAGTATAATAGCCTTTCAGAATCGTGAGTTCTTTCTCAGTGGGCTGGCGGCACACAATGCGGCGGAAGGCTTCGGTGATTTTGGCTGCGGGGGCACCTTTTTCCTGCATCAGTTTTTGGGCAAGAACGCGCGAGGCTTCCAGCACCGTGGGGTCGTTCATCATTACCAGGGCCTGCAGGGGCGTGTTGGTCTTGGAGCGCACTACCTCGCACTGGTCGCGGTTGCTGGCGTCGAAGATCCCCATCGAAGGTGGCGGAACCGTGAGTTTGATAAACGTGTACATACCCCGCCGGTACAGGGCGTTTCCTTTGTCCTGGAAATATTCTTTCAGCTCTCCCCTACCCGACGATGCCGATTCCCACAGGCCGTCGGGCTGGTAGGGTTTTACGCTCGGCCCGCCGATCTTATCGACCAACAACCCACTACTCGACAGCACCACATCACGCACGAACTCCGCCGAAATGCGGTAGCGCGCCCCTCGGGACATATAGATATTGTCAGGATCGACGGCCATTTTCCTGGCATCGACCTTGGCCGACTGCCGGTAGGTGGCCGAGGTGAGAATCTGCTTCACCAGCCGCTTGATGTCCCAGCCGTGCTCCATAAAATCCACCGCCAGCCAGTCGAGGAGTTCGGGGTGGGTGGGCAGGTCGCCCTGCATCCCGAAGTCGCCCGTGGTGCGCACCAATCCCCGGCCAAATAACTGCTGCCACATCTGGTTGACGAACACCCGCGCCGTAAGGGGATTATTCTTATTTACAGTCCACTTGGCCAGGCCCAGGCGGTTGCGCGGGTACTTGGTTGTGTCGAACCTCATCACGGCAGGTAGTGGCTGCGCGTACACTCGGGTAGTCGGAGCATCGTACACGCCGCGATTGAGGACGAAAGTCGGACGCAGCGTGTCGCGCTCTTCCAAGACCGAAACCATGAGCGAACTGGTGTCCGGGCGGTTGAGAAAGTTCAGAATATTGCTGGCATCGGCATTCGATATAGTAACGATGGGCTTCTTGGCGGGCTTGGATTGGCCTACATCGCCTTCGTAACCAACCTCGGGGGTATTGTTGAAGAAGGCGAACATCGAGTAATAGTCCTTCTGCGAAATGGGGTCATACTTGTGGTCGTGGCACTGGGCGCACTCGGCGGTCATGGCCAGGATGCCCTTAGTGTAGGTTTTGGTTTTATCCAAAATGTACTCGATGCGGTATTCCTCGGGAATTACGCCGCCTTCTTCGGTGTACTTATGGTTGCGGTAAAACCCGGTTGCCAGCACTTTTTCCTTGTCCGTATTCGGCAGCATGTCGCCCGCCAGCGTCCAGGTCACGAATTTGTCGTAAGTGAGGTTTTTGTTGAAGGCGTGAATCAGCCAGTCCCGCCACGGCCACTGGGTGCGGATGTTGTCGTCCTGGTAGCCGTAAGAATCGGCGTAGCGCGAAATGTCCAGCCAGTGCAGGGCCATTTTTTCGCCGTAGCCAGGCTGCTTCAACACCTCATCCACGATTTTGGCGTAAGCCTGCTCGCTATTATCAGCCAGAAACTTGTCCTGCAATTCCAGCGAAGGCACCAGGCCCGTCAAGTCCAGCGAAACGCGCTTGAGCAGGTACTCCTTGTCAGCAGTTTCATTGGGTGAAAGCCCTTTGGACTCCATCTTGGCCAGCACGAAGCGGTCGATTTCGTTGCGGGCCCAGTCCTCGTTTTCCACCTCGGGCAGCGGAGCCTTTTTTGGCGGTACGAAGGCCCAGTGCTTTTCGTACTTTGCCCCTTGCTCGATCCACTTTTTCATCAGCTTCACCTCGTGGTCGCTAAGTAAATTTAAATGCGACTCCGGCGTAGGCATCTGATAGCCGGGGTCATCAGAGGTAATGCGGCGATAGACTTCCGACTGATCGGGCTTGCCGGCCACGAAGGCAAAGGCCCCTTTGGTTTCGCGCAGCGGGAGGAAAGCGGCCTCGGCCAAGTCCAGCCGGAGTCCCGCCTCGCGCTTTTTGGCGTCGGGACCGTGGCAGGCAAAGCACTTGTCCGACAGCATGGGCCGGATGTGGAAGTTGTAGCTAACCACGTCGGGGATGACTTCTTTGTTGGCGGGACTGTTTTTCTGAAAGCAGGAGACGACCACGAGGGCCA
>JBBSKK010000568.1:0-2549 GCA_038256395.1 Cytophagales bacterium
AGCCCGCTCAACCAAAAAGACCGGCAATGTACTCTACTGGATAATAGGCATAGGCGTTGCGTTCATGCTCCTCGCCATAGTGTACGGACTGACCCGGCACGACGGCGACATGACTCCGAAAAGCGACACGCCCGCCAGCCAAATGATGTCCGACACCGTAGCGGGCGACGGCCTGAGCGACAGCTTGGCAACCGATATTCAGCGCTAATTACTTGTTCAGGGCTTCCCACAGGACTTCGACCGGATGCAAGGCTTTGCGTCCGGTTCCGTCTTTTATCTGGTGGCGGCAACTCGTGCCGGGCGCGGCGATAATTACCTCCTCGGGCTGTTGTCGAACCGTCGGGAACAGCACCAGTTCGCCGATCTGCATCGACAGGTCGTAATGCTCCGTTTCGTAGCCAAAACTGCCCGCCATGCCGCAACATCCGCTCGGGATGAGCTGGACTTTGTAGTTGAGCGGCAGCGAAAGCACCTTCTTTGCCACCGACAACGACGACAAAGCCTTCTGATGGCAGTGGCCGTGCAGTTTAATTAGCTTTTCTTCGGTGGTGAACTGCGAACTCGCAATGTTTTTCTTCTCCATTTCGCGGGCCATGAATTCTTCAAAGAGCAGCGCGTTTTTGGCAAGATTCTGCGCCACTTCCCTCAGTTCCGGCGCGACCAAATCGGGGTATTCGTCCCGAAACGTCAGGATGGCCGAGGGTTCGATGCCGATGAGCGGGGTTTCGTCGCTAATTAGGTTTTGCAAAAGTTGCACGTTTCGGTTGGCGATTTTCTGCGCTTCTTTCACCAGACCTTTGGATAAAAAAGTACGGCCCGACTCGACGTGTTCGGGCAGCAGTACTTCGTAGCCCAGCTTTTCCAAAAGCCAGACCATTTTCTGGCCGACTTCTACGTCGTTGTAGTCCGTGAACTCGTCGGCGAAGAGATATACTTTTCCTTTTGTCTCGCCAGCTTCCTGCGGCGTCTTTTTTCTTTTCCCAAACCACTTCCGAAAAGTCTGCTTACCCAGCAGCGGCATCGTGCGCTCGGGGTGAAAGCCTACTGCCTTGTTCGCGACTCGCCGCAGGGCGGGTGTACTGAAAATCTTGTTATAAGCCCAAGGCAACAGCGCGGCTTGCTTCATTCGTTTGGTGAAATCCCCCACCAGCCGCGACCGGAACGGGACGCCGTGCGCGTCGTAGTACTGCTGCGTGAACTCCGCCTTCATCTTCCCCACGTCCACGCTCGACGGACACTCAGCCTTACAGCCTTTGCAAGACAGGCACAGATCCAGTACTTCCTTCACCATCGCGGGGCTGGTGGTGCCTTCTTTATTTTCAGCAAATTCAGTTTTGGAATAAAACTGCCGCAGAATGTTGGCGCGGGCACGGGTGGTGTCGCGCTCGCGGCGGGTGGCCATGTAGCTCGGGCACATCGTGCCACCCGTCAGTTCCGTCTTGCGGCAGTCGCCGGAGCCGCTGCATTTCTCGGTCAGCCGCAATATGCCTTCTTCGCGTGTGAAGTCGAAAACTGTTTGGATGGCGGGCGGAGCGGCGTCGGCTTCATAGCGCAGCGATTCGTTCATCGGCGGCGTGTCCACGATTTTGTTGGCGTTGAAAATGCCGTTCGGGTCCCAAATCCGCTTGACCTGCCGGAAGAGTTCATAGACCTCCTGCCCCATCATGAACGGGATAAACTCGCCGCGCAGCCGCCCGTCGCCGTGTTCGCCCGAGAGCGCACCCCGGTACTTCTTTACCAGGGCGGCGGTTTCGGCCAGTACTTCGCGGAATTGGAGTTTGCCCTCGCTCGTTTTCAGGTTGATCATCGGCTCCACGTGCAGTTCGCCCGCCCCGGCGTGGGCGTAGTACGAGGCGTGGAGGTTGTGCCTGGCCAGCAGTTTTTCCAGGTCGGCGATGTAGTCGGGCAAGTCCTCCACGGCCACGGCGCAGTCCTCGATCAGGTTCACGGGCTGCGTGTCGCCGGGCAGATTGCGGATCAGGCCCAGGCCGGCCTTGCGGATGTCCCAGGCTTTGGTGGCGTCGTCCCCGAACAGCAGCGGGTAAGCGTAGCCGAGGTTTTCCAACTTCAAGTCGGCCACGAAATCCGCCGCCAGTTTTTGGACTTCCTCCTCCGTTTCGCCCCAGAATTCCACCAGCAGCAGGGCAGCGGGGTCGCCTTCCAGGAAAAAGCGGTTTTGAGAGTACTCGTGGTGCTCTTTGGTGAAATCCATGATGTACTTGTCCACCAACTCCGACGCTTTCGGCGCGTGACGCATGGCTACGCTGTTGGTGTGCAGCGCCTCGGCCAGCGAAGTCGTGTGAACACAAACCACGCCCACGGCGGCGGGCGGCAAATCGACCAAACCAATTTTGGCCTCGGTGATGAAGCATAGCGTCCCTTCCGAACCCGCGACCAGTCGGGCGAGATTGATTTCGCCCTCCTTTTTCTCATTCACCAAACTATCCAGCGCGTAGCCCGAGTTGCGCCGCGTGACGGATTTTTTGGCAAAATTCTTCTCAATCAATTCCTGATCGACGGGGTTGGAAATAATCCCCCACATTCCGGCA
>JBBSKK010000569.1:0-2540 GCA_038256395.1 Cytophagales bacterium
CGAGTGATTCAAGGGGACAGTCATTGCATTTTTTTCTCAGAAGGGGTACATATTCCTCACTTTTTTCGTCGGCCGATTTTCCCCAACTTTTTCGCAAACCTCAATCTGGTAGGCTGGTAGCGGTAAAAACGCGGTTTTGATGTGGTATGGAATAGTATTGTCAATAGGAATATAAAAATGGCTTGCCAAAGCCCTGATTAAATTATCCTCTACCTTAAACAGCTTCATTTAATGGAAATTTTCAAAATAGAACAACTGAACGAACTGCTGAACGTCAAAGGACTGCACCACGTCACGATTTTCTCGCCCACGAGCCGTGATTCCTCCGAGAACTACCAGAAGGACAAAATCAATTTCAAGAATCAGTTGCAAGAAGCCGTCTCGGAACTCAACAAGATGTACGGCATGAGCGACTCCGAGGCCAGGGAGTACCTGCAACCCGGTTACGATCTGCTGGACAATCCGGAGTTCTGGCAGCACGGCTCCGACGGACTGGCTTATTTCCAAAGTTCCAAAGGCGTCAATATTAAGACGTTGCCGATAGAAATCGAGGAACCCTCGACCTACGTGGGCAAAAGTTTTATGCTTCGGCCTTTGATGCCGCTGCTCAATGGCGATGGCCGGTTCTACATCATCAACCTCAATTTGAAAGGCATTACGCTCTTCGAAGCAACCGAGGCGACAATCTCAGAAATCTTGCTGGACGATGAGGAGTTCAACCAGATTTCTGACTACACCAAGTATATCGAGAACCAACAACACTTGGGTGCCCGCCTTGGGCATGGCGGTCCCGGCGGCTCGATTCACTACGGACAGGGCGGAGGCAATGATTCGGAGAAAGTGGAAATTCAACAGTTTTTTTACAAAGCCAGCAAACCGATCGACGATATAATCAATTGCGATCCGCTACCTGCCATTCTTACGGGAGTAGAATACCTCATTCCGATGTACAAGACCGCCAGCGACTACCACAAGTATGCCGAAGAAAGCATTCACGGCAGCTTTACCACCGAGAACGTCGCCGCACTCCATGCCAAGGCCTGGGAAATCATGGCACCCAAATTCGAAGAAGAACGTGACGAGCGCTTCGGTAAGTACGCCGAACTGGCCAATGGTGATTGGGCCTCATCCGACACCCACAAGGTGATCAAAGCCGCATTTACCGGACAAGTGGAAACACTTTTCGTGCAGGAAGATGCCGCAATTTGGGGCGTTTTCAACGAACAGCTCTACGAACTGGAAATCGAACCCGCCGCCACGCCCGAAACCAAAGATCTACTCACCGAGGCTGCCATCAAGACCATCATGCAGCAGGGCAAGGTGTATCAATGCACCGCCGAAGAAATGCCCGAAGACGGGGAGGTGATTTCGGCGATTTTTCGGAATCCAGTAACAATGTAATGATGAAGGATGAGTGATGAATGATTTTAGAACGCACTCATCACTCATCACTCTAAACCCCAGCCGTCGCTTGCTTCATCTTGGCCAATCCAGTTTTAGCTACCAGCAGCGCATCCTGCGCGTAGTAGGCGGGATTGAATACTTCCAGCGAGAGAATGACGGGCTTTTCGGGATTTTTCAGGATGGTGAAAAGTTCTTTCATCGGCCCTACCCCATCGCCGGGATACACGCGGTCGGCGTCGGTGATGACATTCTGCGCGGGCGTAGCGGGATAATCGTTCACGTGAAAAACTTCGATGTAGGGCTTCCCGACCCAAGCGGCTTGTTGCAATCCTGAACCGCCCCGGTAAAGGTGATACACGTCCATCAGTACTCTTGCAGAGGGGTGTCCGGCTTCGATGGCGACGTACATCAGTTCGCTCAGGCGGCTAAGGTTTTTGGAAAAGCCCCAAAGTTCCAGTTGCGGCACGACGCCCATCTTGTCGCCCAGTTCCAGGATAGCGTGGTAACGCTCGGCGGCTTTTTTGAGGTCGAGCGTTACGTCCTTGGTGGCGCCCATCGGCGGAGCAGCGATGCGCTTGCAGCCGATTTCGGCCAGCATCCCCATTTCCTGTTTGAGTTGCTCGATGGCTTTGTTGCGGGTGCCGTTGTCGTCCACAATCCACTGGGCGAAGCCGATGGCATCCTCTACGATTATGCCAGAGTCGCTCAGGTGCTTGCGCGCGTCGGCGGTGGTACCTCCGCTTTTGAGATAGTCCTGTAACGTGTTGATCCAAATTTCGACATGGCGGTAGCCCGCTTTGGACGCTACCTCAATTTCTTTCATAAAACCCAGCTTATGGCCCCGCAGGGTACTCATGTTCAGGGCATATTTGAAGGATTCTGCTTTGACAATATTAGCAGAGGACTGCTTTGGCAGCGTAGAAAGTGCGGTGGTGGCAGCAAGCCCCGCAAGTACCCGGCGGCGGTTGATCATTTTTTGTATTTGATTAATTGATATAAATGATAAAGCGCGTCCGTGGGTAAAACTAATCGCGCCTCTACCGATTGAATGACCATTTTCTGATTTTTACTTTCGCTTTTTTCAAATGTTTATCCAATTCCTGGGCATTTTTAAATTGGAGTTGATTCAATTCGCG
>JBBSKK010000570.1:0-2535 GCA_038256395.1 Cytophagales bacterium
AGATCAAGCCCTCTGAGTGGCTTGCCATACCATCCCAAGTTAACCCATGCTAATTGGTTCATTGGGACTCGGCTTCTCTCGTTCGCCAAGAAAATCAGCCATAATCAGCATCAGGCCACTCTCAATACGGGATGATCGAGTTTCGCAACGACATAATTCAGACAGGCCACGACATCGTCGTACTCCAAATCGGGAAGTTCGTCGGTGATAATTTCCTCAATGGTTAGACCAGTAGCGAGGAGTTCGATGACATCCGTCACCCTAATGCGCATCCCCCGAATGCACGGCTTGCCGCCGCACTGGTCGGGATTGAAAGTTATTCGGCTGAGTTGCATGGGAGATTTTTTTAGGTAAAGATATAAAGGATTGTCAAAAGCGCAATTAAACACCATTTGAACTTTTCCAGCCCAAATCCGTATTTTTGCCAAAATCAAAACCCAACCTCATGGCAAGAATCATCCTGGGAATCATCGTTTTCTGCATCCTGGCCTACACGATCGGCTTTTTCAAAGTCCGGTTCCAGAACCCAACCAAGTCCGACGGTACGCCGCGCACCTTTGTGGAAGAAGGCTCGCGCGTGTTGGTGCTGATGATTGGGATTGGACTGATCGTATTCGCGCTGTTCGTGGCCTACCAGTTTGGCAGCTACTTGTTTGAGAAGAAATGAGCAAGTACTTCCACATCATTGCCGGGGCCTATTCGGGCTATTGGGATTATCTCAAAAATGAAATCCTGAACCCGAGTTGGCACAACTACTTTTATTGGCTTTTCGGGGCGTCGGTGGTGATTTGGATGCTTGAGGTGCTGTTTCCCTGGCGCAAAAACCAGCCACTCATCCGGCAGGATTTCTGGATGGATGCCTTCTATATGGTCTGGAATTATTTCCTCTTTTCCCTGATCGCCTACAATGCGCTGTCTATGGTAGGCGTAGAATTGTTCAACGATTTTTTGGGCTTGTTCGGCATTACCAACACCGTGGCCATCGAGGTAGCTGGTTTGCCTAACTGGCTGCAACTGGTTCTGATCTTCGTGCTGCGCGACTTCATGCAGTGGCACATTCACCGTCTGCTACACCACGTGCCGTGGATGTGGGAATTTCACAAAGTCCACCACAGTGTGGAGGAAATGGGCTTCGGGGCGTTGCTGCGCTATCATTTTGTGGAAAATATCATTTACCGGACGCTGGAATACCTGCCTTTGGCGATGATAGGGTTTGGCATCAAGGATTTTTTTATCGTCCACATTTTCACGCTCGTCACGGGGCAACTCGGTCACGCCAATCTATACATTCCCCTGGGTAAGGCGAAGTACTTTCTAAATGGCCCGCAAATGCACCTCTGGCATCACGCCAAAGAAATGCCCGCGTCCCACCCGACGGGTTTTAATTACGGGGTTACGCTCAGTGTTTGGGATTATGTTTTCAAAACCAATTACTGGCCCAAAAACGACGAGTACCTGCCCGTAGGATTGCCGGAGGAAGAAGCTTTCCCCAAAGATTTTGTGGGGCAAATGGTCAGGCCGTTTCAGAATTTGCAGCGAAAAAGAAAGGCGGTAAAAATACCAGTAGCTGCTACCTTTTCTCCTCCACCGAAGCCCTGATTTCCAGAATAAAACTCATCGATTGCGCCACGCTCCTCGCGGTGCTTTCCTTTTGGTACTCCCCGACGACTACCTTGTACATACCGTCCGGCGAAGTGGGTTCGATGAGTCGGGCGGCGTAGTTGCCCTGCCGGAGTTCGGATATCCGAAACTGGGCCGAGCCTTTGCTTTTGAATTCCCCCGCGTTAATGACGTAAACAATTCCTGCGCTCGGCGCAGATGGAGCGGCTACCGGTGGCGCGGATGAAGGCGCAGGAAGCGCTGGATTGTTAGCCGGGGTCGCACTGTTGTTTTCCGAAAAACCGTTGTCCGCCGGGGTAGTGGTGGCGGGTGAAGTAGCCTCGGCCCACTCGTCGGTAAAACCTGCGTCAGCGTTCGAGGTCGAGTCGGTGCCGAAGAGGGCCGCGATGTCGTCAACGGGGGCGGCGAGTGAATCCGATTTTACTTCGGTGGATTTGGGTTCTACCAGATAGGCCCAAAAACTGCGGTACTCCTTAGCCGCCGGGGAGTTCAGCCATTTGATATAAAACAGAAATCCGACCAGCAGGACGACGATAAAAATCACCAGCCACCACGGCTTATTGGAAGCATAGCTTTTCTTTTCCGTCGTTCGTTTCTCTCTATCCCTTGTCGTCTGTTCCATTCTGTGATGTGTGTTTTCAGCGCTTGCTGTTTCTCTAACGTCAAATGCAAGGCTGTTTATTTTCCACCCGCAGAAAGACCGCAAAAATATTGCCAAAACGCAAAAAAGACCGCCTTGCCGACGGTCTTTTTTGTTAATACGAACTGTTACGTGAGATGGGGACAATTTGCAATTTGAAACAAATCGTAACCCCAACCCACTATTCGTTATCTAATATCCATTGTCCATTACCCATTAGTTAGCGACTTCTTCGGCCTTTTTCCTGACCGTAATGCTCAGTTGCTCGGCTTCGC
>JBBSKK010000571.1:0-2531 GCA_038256395.1 Cytophagales bacterium
GAGCGCGATCTGCACCGAGCCGCTCACCGGAATCCGGCATAGGTCGAGCAGGGCGGTGTTGTCGTCCGGGCGGGCGGGTCTGAGGGTGAAAACGGGCATAGCGTCAAAGGTTCAAGTCGTCCAGAAAGCCAAATTCTAACAGCAGCGGGAGTTTTAAATCACCGTCGCGCAGGTTTTTCTTTTTTTTGTAAAAAGCTAAAATTTTATGATCGGAATCTTCAGGAAGGCATTCGACGGTCAGCGGAGCCAACTGCCCCACGCGGATGGCCTGGCGATAGTACGGGTTTTCGGACAGGCTATTTTCAATCTTTTGCAGTTCCTGCACCAAATGTGGAGCGTCGGCAGAATTCTTGGTTAAAAAACAGATTTTGTAGCCCGCCTGTGCTTCGTTTATTTGAAAAGGTTTCACAAAAATCAATCGACATTGGGCTACCAAAGCTGGATCAAGTCGAGAAATGGCGTGCTGTATCTGGTACTCGCTCAATTTCTCCCCCACCAAATCAGACTGCCGGGAATTACGGCCTATAAACTTCATATGAGGAAGTTGGCGGCAAAAGCCGGTGATTTCCACGATGTCGCTCGTGGCGTAGCGGTACAGCCCGCCCCCGGTGGTCACGATGACTTCGTAGAATTTTCCCTCTTGCAATTGGTGGGCTAAAACGATTTCCTGGCTCGCCAATTCTCTGAATTCAAAAAAATGCGAACGGTAGCTGAGAACCGGGTCTGCCGCCCCGGCGAAGGGAACGCTCACCACGCATTCTGTCGAAAGCAGCCCTTTGCGGCTGATGGGTACTTCGCCAATTCGTTCTTTGAGATGGGAAACCCAGAGAGCCGATTGGGCGTCGGTCCAGCAACTAATCGCAGCCAGACCCGGCCAAATATCCTTCCAGACCCAGTTAGTTTTGGAAATGCTCTGCAATGCCAATGCTCGCTTTCTGGACAATAGCCCTTCATTTCTTGCTAAAATATCGGCAAAGTGATTTTGCAAAAAAGTGTCCAGATGCAGAAAAAAACTCGGACTCCAGACCGAGATGAAACTGAGGTCGTCCGCCGCCAGCAGGTAAAGGAGACTTTTGAAATAGAATGCCTGCGCGTCAGTTTCCCGCTTAACCGAAGCCGGAACCGCCAACGTTTTTTTTAAGGCCCAAGCCGTCAAAAAATCGAGGTACTCGCTATCGTCTTCCAGGCCGATGCGGATGCCGCCCGCCGTGACCGAGGTGGGTTTAAGGGCGGGGGAAAGCGACCAGTAGCTGCGGCCCCGGAATGCGGCGGGCATTTGCCGCCAAAGCGCGTGCATCCACACTGCCACCGCCCGCTGAAACTCTTTTTTCAAAGTCTCCGTGTAAGGAATCAGCTTGGTAAAGCCGCTGGTGCCGGAGGTTTCTTCCAAGGCCAGCACGGCGGCGCGGGTCAGGACTTTGGGGGTGCCAGCGGCAATTTTATTGACGTAAGGCAAAAGGTCTTTTTCCCAATGCTGCACAATCGGCACTTTTTGGGCAAAGGCGCGGTAGTCGTCAATTTTCCCAAAGTCAAGTACTTGTCCGTATTCAGTGGCGGCATTGTCGGTCAGGTACCCGTGCAGGATGCGCCACTGTTCCTCTTCAAAACGGGGGATGTTTTTGGCAAAAAGGTTCGCCTCTTTCCGCTGGCTTGCCAGCCAAAGGCGATTGACCAAAAAGGGGCTAATGAAGCTCATCGATAGCCAGGGGCGTAGCCATACCTTCCCGAATCATCGGTAAACAGCGGGCATGTATATTGTGGAGGGCCAGCGAAGCCAGGCAAGCCAGTTCGTGTCCTTTGAAGAACTCGGGATTCTTTTCCAGGAAAAAACGGACGTCGGGTTTGTGTTTTTTCAAAAAAGTGGCCTCGGCCAGTTCCGGTTTCAACGCGCCCGATGGTTCAGGAAAGCGGATCAGCCCTTCCTCGGGATGCCAGCAGACGCCGAACATCCGGCGCGAACAGTCGTCGAGAATCTCCAGCAAGCGAACGGGGGGATTTCCAATAGCCGATGGGTAGTATTCCTTCAAGAAAAGCGGCAGGTACATATAGGTACGATGGCCTTTTGAAATGAGATACCAATACCAGTCGGTGTCGGGCTGACCCGCCATGATGCTGCCAAGCGCGCGGCACCAGCCGCGCAGCATTTCCTGGGTACCCCAGTGCGCCGGGGAAATCAGGGTGTCACCCGAAAAGATGATGCAGTAGTCTTTTCCACCGCAGCCAGCGGGATTTATAGCCAGCGTAGTAAATCCCTGAATATCTTCCTGCGTATCCCGGAAAATGAGTACCAGTTGCTTGCGCGACAGGTCGTCTAGGAACGTGCTTTCGTTCACACCTTCGTAGTTCTCCCGCAGCAAGGCGTACATCCGAGATACCTCGTCGGCCTGTAAAGATCGACGTGGTACCAGCGCTGAATGGAGCTTTTGTGGAGGGTTATCGAAGCTATGGTTTTCCATACTCAGCTAATTTTACAAGGTTTTTACACCCAAAACTCAATCGCTTTCTTAATCGGTTTCGGGGCGGGCCTTCCC
>JBBSKK010000572.1:0-2525 GCA_038256395.1 Cytophagales bacterium
TCAATCCCCGCCACAAGATTCTTCCTGCCGATATAAGGTTGAATAACTGAGTACTCATTTTGCTTATTTGCCAGGCTATCCGGGATTTGTAATTGGAAAAATCCCATTGCGTCGGAATACGCGAGGTGTTTCAATCCTTTTACCCGAATCAAGGCTCCTTCGACTGGCTGGTTGGTACTATCGGCAATAATCTGGCCGCTGACAACGGTTTTTAGAGCGTACTCAGGATTATCCCTTATTTCTTTTTCAAACTTCTCCTGTTCTGTTGGCGGCTGAACCATCGCCATCGGTTCCCGCTTGATCATTTCCTGCGCCTTCCCTTCGCCAGCGGATAGCAGGAAAAGCCCCGCCACGAACCGAAAGAACCGGGCTTTATTCGACGGCTCGGTTTTGCTTACCAAAAAGCGATTCATCTGGCTTTCTTCCAGGCGACCGCACAAATTTCCGCTCGATTTCCTGATAATTTCCAACATCTGATCGTCCGATAGTTTGGTGAAGTCAATGACGTTCTTGGCGCAACTGGCGCAGAAGCGGCCCGAGTCGGTGGGCGACATCGCGGCCCAGCTTTCGGGGCAGGGGTGTTCGATTTTGAGCAGGTAGTCGGAGCGTTTCATAGGATTCGGCTTTGCGGGATTGAAAGATACGCAAATGGAGTAAAAATCAAAATCGGCTTCGGCACGAAAATTTTCTACCAAAATATTTTTCCAAGTACACAATCAACGAAGTACCCCCAACAATGCCTGACGAAAAGAAAAACATCAGCGCCGAGACCACCATCGACGCGCCCGTGGATCAAGTGTGGAAGTGCCGGACCACGCCCTAGGACATCGTAAAATGGAACAACGCCAGCGACGACTGGTACATAAAAAGGAAGGCTGGCAAGCGATTCTAGACAACTTTAAGAAATACGTAGAAAACAAATAGTGAATACTTTGTGCCACGCACTTTACCAAAAAACTTTACCCTATGCTCACAGAAAATGCAACGTTACTGCCCGAAACTAAACGCAGTTTCGACCCCAAGAAATTGACGCTTACCGTCAACGGCAAGCCGCGCGAACTCAATATTTTGCCCTGGGTGAGCCTGCTCGACGGGCTGCGCGAATATATCGGCCTTACGGGTACCAAAAAGGGCTGCGATCACGGGCAGTGCGGGGCCTGCACGGTCATTTGCGACGGTCGGCGCATCTTGAGTTGTCTCACTCTGGCCGTGATGAAAGAAGGAGCCGAGATTACCACCATCGAAGGCATTGCCAATAAGGACGATGAACTCCACCCGCTCCAAAAGGCCTTCATCGAACACGACGCCTTCCAGTGCGGTTACTGCACCCCCGGCCAAATTTGCAGTGCCATCGGAATGATGCAGGAAACCAAACCCGGCAGCCGCGCCGAAGTCGCCGACCTGATGAGTGGCAATCTTTGCCGCTGCGGGGCTAACTCTAATATTTTGGATGCAGTTATGGAAGTTTTGAATGATGAATTATGAATAATTTCAGTTATACCCGAGCCTCCGAGTTACAGGAGGCTATCAATCAGGGCAGCAAAGTCGATAGCGCTTACGTCGCGGGTGGGACGAACCTCATCGACCTGATGAAGTACCACGTAACCGAGGCTGACGCTTTGATCGACATCAATCATCTGCCTGGTTCGCGCGACATTAGCCAAAAATCGGAGGGGGGTGTACGCCTGAGCGCCTTCCTCAGCAACGGTGCCACGGCCTATCATCCCCTGATTGAGGAAAATTATCCACTCTTGTCCAGAGCTATTCTGGCGGGGGCGTCGGGTCAAATCCGCAATATGGCGACCAACGGCGGCAATCTTTTGCAAAGGACGCGCTGCTATTATTTTTACGACATAAACACGCCCTGCAACAAGCGCGAACCCGGCACTGGCTGTTCGGCCATTGGCGGCTATACCCGCATGATGGCGATTCTGGGCGCGACCCACGAACCCAATGACCAGGCGTGTATCGCCGTTTTTCCGTCAGATATGTGCATAGCCTTGGCGGCACTAAAAGCGGTGGTCAACGTCGAAGGCCCCAACGGCGAACGCAGCATCGCTTTTGAGGATTTTCACCGTCTGCCCGGCGATACGCCGCAGCTCGACAATAATTTGCAAAAGGGCGAAATCATCACCAGCATCGACCTGCCCGACCGGGGTTTTGCCAAAAATTATTCCTATCTCAAGCTCCGTGACCGCAATTCCTACGCCTTCGCCCTCGTATCTGTCGCAACGGGGCTAGAACTGGAAGGAGACACCATCAAAGAGGCACGAATCGCCCTGGGCGGCGTCGCCCACAAGCCGTGGCGCGTGCAGGAAGGCGAGGACTATTTGAAAGGCAAAGCTGCCACGCCCGAAAACTTCGCCGCCGCCGCCGAAATCATCATCGAGGGTGCCGTCGGCTACAAAGACAACGCATTCAAAATCGACCTGGCCAAACGCGCCATCGTCCGCAACGGTATGATGGCCCTAAATCCCAAAGAAACGCAGTTGCCGGGAGCGGTACCTAATTAATTCTGAATGAGA
>JBBSKK010000573.1:0-2510 GCA_038256395.1 Cytophagales bacterium
AGCGGAATTCTTCCAACTCCTTCACCGTTTGGTCGATCAGGCGGCTATTTTTGGTAAACTCCCGATCCAGAAAAACCGCGTCCAGACTTTGGTTGAGGGCTAGGTACTCCTCGACTTTCTCGATTTGCGTGGCGATTTGGCGGTAGAGTTCGGCGCGGTCGTTGCGGAAGTCGTGGATCAGCGCCGCAAACGGGCCGAGGCCCAGCGTTTGCAGCCGCTGATGCACCACGTCGAGGGCAGCGCGTTTCTGACATACCAGTAACACGCGCTTGCCCCGCGCGGCAAAATCCGCCATCAAGTTGCAGATCAACTGCGACTTGCCCGTGCCGGGCGGCCCCTGCACCACCACCGACTCGCCCTGCTTCACCAGCCGGAGGACGCTTTCCTGCGACCAGTCCACGGGCAGCGGCGTCAGGATTTCTTCTTCGCGCAGGATTTGGTTTGGGGAAAAATCAATGGGTGGCACGAAATCTTCTCGGACTTCCTTTTCAGAATTAAAAAGCGGTAGCGAGAAATCTTCTTTCTCTACTTCCTGCAGCAAAAAGTTATAGTCCGGCACGAGGTACGAACCCGCCTGCGGGAAAATGCCCAGTACCATTTCGGGGTACAACTTCAACTCGCCGTTTTTTTCGAGATTTTGCAAATCGCTACTTTTTAAAGCCTCGAACGACTGCAAGGTATTTTCAAAAAGCTGCTGATTGAAATTCAGCCTGAAGGGCGATTCTTTGAGCCATTCATACAGAGCCGTGCGAAATTCCAGCGCGTCTTTGGGGAAGTCCTCAAAGTTTTTTTCCAAAACTTCATCAGGAATCCGGGCTTCGTTAAACTGCGCGTAAGCCAAAGCAAAGCTGCGGTTCAGCGAGATTTCGGCGTCGTCACGACCGAAAAGGCTCCACTGCTCGCGATCCAGGCGTAGCGTGACCGGAAAAAACAACAAAGGCGCATGAACTACCGAACCGTCGGCAAACTTGCCCCGCACGAACGGGTAACCCACGTACAAATCCCGCGCCCCGCGCTCCTCCTCGATAAAGCGCTCGGTGCGGGCAATGCGGCGCAGCTTCTTGCTGACGTCGTTGACTTTGTCGAAGCGAGGATCCTGCGCATCACAAAGCGCAATCCGATTTTTTCGCTGAACCAGTTGATTGAGAACCTCGAAAGAAGCGTTGCTCAACAAAAAATCCACCTCATGCAAATCCAAAAATTGCTCCGCCGACAAGCGGCTCAACAGCAAGGACTTATTCCGACTGCTACGGTTGGTTAGGCGCTTGAGGTAAGTCTTTAATATGGCTATCGGCGGTCGGCTTTCGGCGGTCGGCTTACTTTCTAGTTCCATTAGTGACGTGGGAGATTTAGTGTGGGCAAGACGCAATCTGTGATTGGTGGAAATCCGCGCTCACGATACAGATGTAAAAACATTAAGCATATCTGATTTCTACGAACCCCACTTGAAAAGCCGAAAGCCGATTGCCGAAAGCCGACCGCCCTACACGATCTTCAACAACGCCGTCTCCGCTGTCAAACCCGGCCCGAAGGCGCTGGCAAAAATCAGGGAGCCAGCGGACTGGTGGTTGAGTTCCCAGAGTTTTTTTAGCACGAACAGAATGGTACCCGACGACATATTGCCGTAGTCGCGCAGGGTTTCGTAGGCGGCGGCGTTGTCCTCATGGGTGAGGCCAAGCACCTGCTCTACCACTTCCAGGATGCGCCGCCCGCCGGGATGGATGGCGAACAGGTTCACATCTTTCGGCTGAATGCCCTGGGCGTGGGTAATCCGTTCCAGCACGGCGGGCAAACCCGTTTTCAGCACGTCCGGGACGCGGGAGGTGAGTTTCATCTCGAAGCCGAAGTCGTTGATGTGCCAAGCCATATCGTCCTTGCCTTCGGGCAATACCTCACAGGCGAAATCGACTATTTCCAGGGCCGACTTGCCCTCTGCCACCGACGGTCGGCCCCGACCGAGCGTATGGGACCGACCGTCGGTCGAAGGGTCTTCCACCAAAACTGCCGCCGCACCATCGGCGAAGAGAGCATTGGCCAACAGGTGGTCTTCTTCGTCTTTTTTTTGAAAATGCAAAGTGCATAACTCCACACACACCATAAGTACCTTAGCGGTAGGATCAGCCTTTACCAGCGCGGTAGCAGCTTTCAAACCGTTGAAAGCACCATAGCAACCCATAAAATTAACGGCGATTCGATGTACCGAACTCCTCAGACCGAGCCGTTCGATCAGCTCGATGTCGGGGCCGGGGGCGTACATACCCGTACAGCTTACCGTGATAAGGTGCGTGACTTCGGTAAAATTCACGTTGCTGTCTATCAGGCAACTCCGCAACGCTTTTTCGGCCAACGGCACGGCATATTGGCGATAAGCCACCATCCGCTGCTGCACGGTGGGGAAGGGTTCGAGGTCGGGGGTGTTGGGGTAAAAGGTAAATTCGCCGTTGGTTAGTCCGTAATCGGACAAGACCGAATAGCGTTGTTTGATGCGGGTGCTGCGGTACAAGGCCCGG
>JBBSKK010000574.1:0-2503 GCA_038256395.1 Cytophagales bacterium
AGCAAGAAATCCTTCGAGTGGCCGCTCATCGAGGGCGAACATCCGGTGATTCACACTGCCAAGAAGCCCGAACCCGAAATTCCCGAGCGCGTCGAAACGCCCGACTACGCGCACCTGTTACCGGAGGAAATCCAGTCCTTCACGGGCCGGGGCGTTTATGACGCGGGCGAAAAGGCCCACCTGTCCTTCGTGCAGGGCGGGGGCCACGGCGGCTCGCACCCGCATCTGGTACACGAGTTCGTCACAGCCCTGGTCGATGATCGCGACCCGTTCCCCAACGCCGCGCAGTCGGCCAACTGGACAAGCGTCGGGATTCTGGCGCACGAGTCGGCGATGCGGGGTGGGGAGATTATTCGGGTGCCTTCGTTTTGAGGTCTTCGACTCCGCTCAGACTGACAGACTCCTGGTTCCCTGTCAGTCTGAGCTTACCGGGCTGGCGTTCCAGCCGAAGACCTCATTCTGACCGCAACGACTCCACCGGATTCGCCACCGCCGCTTTCACCCTTTGGAAACTCACCGTTAGGAGCGCGATGAGGATGGCCACGCCGCCCGCTGCGGCGAAGTACCACCACGCCAGGTCAATCTTGTAGGCAAAATCCTGCAACCAGTCGTTGGCCAGGTACCAGGCCAGCGGCGTGGCGATGACGATGGCGACTACCACCAGTTTCAAGAAATCTTTGGACAACAGCGACACGATACTAGTCACCGAGGCTCCCAACACTTTGCGGACGCCAATTTCTTTGGTGCGGCTTTCGGCGGTGTAGGCTGCGAGGGCGAACAAGCCCAGGCAACCGATAAACAAGGCCAGGCCCGTCAGGATGCTGAGTACCGACCCCGTTTGGGCCTCGGTGCGGTACAGCCGGGCGAAGGTGGCATCCAGGAAATCGTAGTCGAAAGGAACGTCGGGAACCGCTTTTTCCCATAAGGCGGTGGCTTTGGCGACGGCTTGTTTTTCGGTGCCGGGGCGCAACCGCAGCGCGATGTACGAACCCCAGGTTTGGTAGGTTTTTGAAGCTTCGTGGAAAACCGCCATCGGCTCGATGGCCGTGCGGACGGACGCATCGTTAAAATCGCGCATGACGCCGATGACCTGGAAACGCTGATTGGCATTGCCCGGATAGCGCAGCCATTGGCCGATGGGATTTTGCCAGCCGATAGCCTTCACAGCGGTTTCGTTCAGGATAATGGCGGCCGAATCGCTAGCTGAATTGGGACGAAAGTTTCGTCCGGCCAGGATTTCGATGCCCAGCGTGGGGACAAAGTCTGCGTCGGTCAGGAACGAACCAAGGGGTAGGCTCGGCACGACCGGATGCGCCTCGTCCCCTTGTTCGGGTTCGTAAAAGTCGCCAAAGCTTCCTAGCGAAGGCAGAAAAGTGGAATGCGTGGCGTCCAGAGCTTCGGGGAGTTGGGCGAGTTGCTGCCGGAAGGCTTCCCGCGCCGAGGGCGTGGCGAGGTGGCGGACGTTTTCGATCACCAGCACGTGTTCACGATTGAGGCCGGGCGTTTGTTTTTGGGCAAATTCCAGTTGCCGGAACACCACGAAGGAACCGAGCATCAGCACGATGGAGACCGCAAATTGAAATACGACCAAGCCACTCCTGACCGATAGTAAACCGCCGCGCCCTCGTCCGCCTGCGGGCTTGAACATTTCAACGGCCTTGAATTTTGACAAATAAAAAGCCGGATAAAGCCCTCCCAGCAAGCCCGTCACGAACGGCAGCAACAGGACGAAGCCGATGATTTTGGGTGAAAAGAGATCGTTGGGTTCCAGCGCGAGCCCCGTCAGGTTGTTATAAAAAGACAGCACCACGCTCGCCAGTAAAGCCGCCAACAATAGCGCCACCACGCTCAGCAGCAGCGATTCGACCAAAAACTGGGCGACCAACGCGCTCTGCTGCGAACCCAGCGCTTTGCGCACGCCCACCTCCCGCGACCGCTTCATGGAGCGAGCCGTGCTGAGGTTCATGAAATTGACACAGGCCAGCAGCAAAATCAAACCACCAATGATGGCGAACATGCCGACCTGCCGCCCGTCGCCAAGCGTCTCGAGCCGTGACGAAAGGTCGGTATAACCCAAATGCATCCCCTCCAAAGGTAAAAGCTTTACATCGAGACGATCGCCTTTGTCGAGGTTTTTGGCTAGATCCTGCCCGATACGGGCGTAGGCGGCGGGAGCGTAGCTACGCACCATCGCCGGAAATTTCTTTTCCAGACTCGCCAGCGATTGGGCGGTGGCGGGCTGCCGCAGCCGCACCCAGGTATCGACCTGCAACCAAATCCAACTCCAAGAGAAGCGCTCCACAACCGGGAAGTTGCTCATCGTCGCCAGAAAACCGAACTGCACCGTGGAATTGGAAGGCAAATCCCGCACGATGCCCGTCACTTTGAAAGGATAATCGTTGAGTTTGAGCGATTTTCCCAAAGCAGTCTGCTCACCAAAATACTTCCGGGCCATACTTTCCGTCAGCACCACGCTGCCCGGCGCGTCGAGGGCGGAGGTGGC
>JBBSKK010000575.1:0-2460 GCA_038256395.1 Cytophagales bacterium
CTGCTGCTGCCGCTGCTCGTGGTGAATGCGGAGCAGTTGCTGTTTTTGTACAAAAGTTGGGGAAACTTGCTGGCCAACGACCACGACATATCCAACGGGCTGTCGGTAATCGGCTGGTTGAAGACCTGGTTCGGTTGGGAACCCGACAAAATGGTAGTAGCTGCCGTAGGGGTCGTACTTTTTTGTTTGCCACTTCTCAAAATCAAGTCTTATGGCCATTATCCCTTTCGGGTCATGCTGCTGGCCTCGGTGCTGGTGTGGGTCATTATCTTCAACCACCGGGCCGAGTCACCCACTTTTATTATCGCGGTCACGGGCGTGGCGCTCTGGTACTTTATCCAAACCCCCAAAACGGAAAACCTGGTACTGCTGCTGTTAGCTTTGGTATTCAGCATCCTGTCGCCCACCGACTTGTTCCCGCCCTTCGTTCGCAATGATATCTTCAACCCCTACGTGGTGAAGGCCGTACCCTGTATCTTGGTTTGGGCAAAAATCACTTATGACCTGCTGGTGGGCCGTATCGAGCCCAGAATGAGTAGCGAACAGATTCAGGGTTAAAGATTTTTCAGTAAGATTTCCGGCTTGATCTGCTTTGTTTGTTTTAAACCGAACAAACATGAAAAAGAGAGACTTCCTTAAAATCACCGGACTGGCGGGTATGAGCGGGCTTAGTACTGGCTTCAAACCCGGCCCATCGCCTGAGCCTACCGCTCCTCCCCACCGCCAAACCTTCAATATGTCGGGCTACGCGGCGCCGAAAATCGACACTGTCCGCATTGGCTACATTGGCCTGGGCAACCGCGGCGGGGGCGCGGTCAAGCGCATCGTTCACCTGGAAAATGTGGAGGTGAAAGCGCTCTGCGACATCCGGCCCGAGAAAGCCGCCGCTGCCGCTAAGGCTTTTGCGGGTACCTCGCACAACCCGCAGCTTTATTCCGGCTCGGCCGATGCCTGGAAAAAAGTCTGCGAGCGCGATGACATCGACCTCATTTACATCTGTACGCCCTGGAGCCTGCACACGCCGATGGCCGTTTACGCCATGGAGCAGGGCAAACACGCGGTCACGGAAATCCCGGCGGCCAACACCCTGGCCGACTGCTGGAAACTGGTCGAGACCTCGGAGCGCACCCGCAAGCACTGCATGATGCTGGAAAACTGCTGCTACGATTTCTTCGAGCTGCTCACGCTCAACATGGCGCGGCAGGGCTATTTTGGCGAAATCGTCCACGTCGAAGGTGCCTACAATCATGATATTCTGGATTCTTTTTTCAAAAAAGATGCCCGATACGAAAACTGGCGGCTACGGGAAAACTTGCGCGATGGCAATCTTTACCCGATGCACGGCCTGGGGCCGATCGCCCAAATCCTCGACATCAACCGCGGCGACAAGATGGATTATCTCGTTTCGGTGTCCAGCAACGACTTCTCGATCGCGCCCCGCGTTCAGGCGCTGGCAAACGATCCCGATTTCAAGGAATTTGCCGGAAAATCTTTCCGGGGAAATATGAATACGACGAGCATCCGCACCAACAAGGGTAAGACGATCATGCTCCAGCACGACGTCAGTTCACCCCGCCCCTACTCACGGATTCACCTGGTAAGCGGCACGAAGGGCATCGCCCAAAAGTACCCGCTCGACGGCGAACGCGGACGTATTTCGCAGAGCCACGAATGGATTTCCGACGCGGAATACCAGGAGTTGGAAAAGAAATATCAGCCCGAAATCGTGAAGCGTATCGGCGAACTGGCCAAAAAAGTAGGCGGCCACGGCGGTATGGATTTCTTGATGGACTGGCGGCTGATCGACTGTCTGCGCAACGGTCTGCCGCTGGATCAGGACGTATATGACGCCGCCGCCTGGAGTTCGATCATTCCTCTGAGCATTCAGTCGGTAGCCAATCGCTCCAACTCGGTGGACATCCCCGACTTTACGAATGGTTCCTGGAAAAAGAATAAGCCCGTGGATATTTCGATGGCCGAAGGCGGGAATACGGGGGTAAAATCGTAAAATATGGTACAAGAATCTCCTCCCGTCGCCATCATCAAACCCGCCCGCCTGGCTTCCGTCGACGCGCTGCGAGGCTTCGATATGCTCATGATCGCGGGCGGCGGCACGTTCATCGAGTTGCTGGGCGGCAAAACCGGACTGGCTTGGGTGGATGCCGTGGCGGCGCAGTTCGAGCATCCCGCCTGGGACGGCTTCGCTTTTTACGATTTCATCTTTCCCCTATTTCTGTTTCTGGCGGGGACTTCGCTACCGTTTAGCCTGAACTCGGGGTTGGCGAAAGGCTTCGCCAAAAGCGCCCTGTTAAGCAAAGTGGCCAGGCGGATGCTAGTCTTGATTCTCCTGGGAATTTTGTACAAAAATGCCCCCGTCGATATCTTCGATCCCGCCCATATTCGCTACGGTTCCGTGCTGGGCCGCATTGGCCTCGGTACGTTTATCGCGGCAGTCCTTTA
>JBBSKK010000576.1:0-2424 GCA_038256395.1 Cytophagales bacterium
GTGGAGGAAAAGGAAAAAGTCGTCAAGTTGGGTAGTCCCGAGATTTTCAAGAGCCCGTTTTGTTATTTGAGTGGGCATAAGTTGGTTGAGTTTTCGGCGGCGGAGCGGGCGTCGTTCAAGCAGTACGTGTCCAACGGCGGCTTTGTGTTCGTGGACGACTGCAACCACGACATCGACGGGCTATTCGCCAAGTCGTTCGAGCAGGAAATGGCTCGTACTTATGGCCCAAAGGCTTTGCAGAAAATCCCGAACGACCACCCGATTTATTCCAATTTTTTTCAATTCAAAGACGGCCCGCCTACCACTTCCTTCGAGCTGAACGGCTGGGGAGATGACCTCGTCCACGATTACCTGAAAGCCATAACCTTCAATGGCCGCATCGGCGTATTGTACAGCAATAAAGACTACGGCTGCGAGTGGGATTACGATTTTCGGAACAAACGCTTTCTGGCCGAGGACAACACCAAGTTTGGGGTCAATATCATTATGTACGCCTTGAACTCCTTCCAATAATTATGCGCTTTCTCTTCCTCGTTCTCTCGGTTATTTCATTCATTCCCGCCTCGGCCCAATGGCGCGTCCTGGAACTCGACACCCAGGCCCATTTCCGGGCGGTACACGCGCCGCAGCCCAACGTTTGCTGGATTGGCGGCAGCGGCGGCACGGTGCTGCGCACCACCGACAGCGGCGAAACCTGGGACATCATTCACGTCCGCGACGCCGATTCGCTGGATTTCCGGGGCATCCACGCCTTCGACCGCGAAACGGCGGTGGCGATGAGCGCAGGCGTGGCCGAGCAGGGAAAAGCCCGTATTTACCGCACCGAAGACGGCGGCGATTCCTGGCAGTTGGTGTACCAAACCACGCAGCCAGGCGTCTTTCTGGACGGGATTTCTTTTTGGAATAAAAAAGAAGGTATCTGCTTCGGCGACCCGGTGGACGGGCATTTTTTCATCCTCACCACCGACGATGGGGGCCGCACCTGGCAGGAATTGCCGCTCGACAAGCGTCCGGTGGCTCTGGAAAAAGAAGCCGCCTTCGCCGCCAGCAACCGCTCGCTGCTCACCGTTGGTAAGCGTCAGGCATTCATTGGCACGGGCGGGGCCAAAATGGCGCGGGTGCTGCGCTCGGAAGATAACGGGCGCAGCTGGCAAGCCTCGGAAACGCCACTCCCCGCTGGGCCGACCAGCGGCATTTTTGGCTTGCAGTTTTGGTCCAACAAACACGGAATCGCCGTGGGCGGCGACTACCAGGACGTAGCCAAAGATTCGCCCAACGTACTACTAACCCGTGACGGCGGCGTTACCTGGCAACTCAGCGGCGGCATGACCCCACCGGGTTTAAAAGAAGCCGTCGGGCTATTCCATTCGCAGTTTGTGGACTATGCGGGCGGGCAACGCCCCACCAAGCACCGCTACCGTTTGGTAGCCGTCGGCGCGTCGGGCAGCAGCTACTCGCGGGATTTCGGCAAAACCTGGGCGATGTTTTCCAAGGAGCCTTTCCACGCTACGAGTTTCGCTGGCCCAACGGGCTACGCCGTAGGCGGCAAGGGATTAGTAGGAAAATTTGATAAATTTCCTAAAAAGAGGAGCAAGAGGTGAAAGCCCAAAGGCACAGAGGTGCAAAGGCACAGAGTTTTCTGAATCAGAAGGGTAGATACAAAGCAAATTCGATTTCGCCTCTTTTGAACTTTGAACTTTGAACTTTGAACTCAAAAGTCATCGTCCCAAAACAGGTACCACGCTAAAACCCTCTTTCCGCAACAAGGCGATAAGACCCTCTTCACCCCCCAAATGCGCCGCTCCCACGGCGACAAAAGTGTGCTTTTCAGCGATTTGCTTCTCAATAATCGGAATCCAGCGTTTGTTGCGGTCGGTAAGCAGGACTGCCTGCTGGTTTTCCATCTCGAAATCGCTTTCCAGCGTCAGGTTGTAGAGTCCGGCAAGGTCCTGCTTTTTGTACACCTCCACCATCTTGCTAAATTCCTGGCGAGCCTGCGGCAGACTGTCCATCAACGTCACCAGCATCTTGGCCTGGTCAGCGTAAGGGATGGAATCGAAAACGGCCATTTGCTCCTCGACTGTTTCCAGTCCGACGACCTCCGCTTTTTGCTTCTTGGCCAGGCCCATCAGCGACATTTCGTACGACTGCGGTTGGCAGGTCAGGACGCGGCTTAGCAGGACACTCATCAGCATGAAGGGCTTTGCCCGCTCAAAGGGCGCGATGCTCATGCCCACGGAGTCTTTGAAGTAAGCGTTCAGACGATCATAATCTTTGGCGTCCAGCAAGTCCTTTAACTGCTTGCCTTCCCGCATCGACATGCTTTTCATCATGGCCATCATCAGGCCCGGATCGTCCATGTCGATTTCCAGCGTCAGTTGCTCGGTTTGCTGCAGACAACCTTTCAGGGTATCGCTGAGGACA
>JBBSKK010000577.1:0-2399 GCA_038256395.1 Cytophagales bacterium
AAAACGAGATTGAATTCGACGAAAAATATGTGTTTGAATGGTATGACGCAGAATGGAGAAAAACTAAACTCGATAAACTAATTTACACAATGAAAACGCCACCCACCGTTACCGAACCAACGCAATATCCTAAATTTTGGAATGAAGAGTGGCTCAGACTCACCATTGAAGAGTTGAACACGCGCCAGATGTCCCCAGAGGATCGAGCTTACTTTGCAAGAAAGATAGCCGCCAACGCCGAAGCGGTGAAGACTGAAAAGATTAAAATAAAAGAGGCGGAGGAACAAACAAAAAACGAAATAATCAGCAAGCTGTTGGCTCGGGGATATATTTGGGAGGACATTGCCGACATTACAGACGTATCGGTTGATTTCGTAAAATCACTCGATGGAAAATGGCTATCCAAACAACCCTAATCCTATGAAACGACTTTCACTTTTTCTATCCCTCTCACTCTGCGCCCACCTCCCCCTCTCCGCGCAGACCGACTTATGCCAGGGCGCCTACTTCACCGAGGCACAGGGCGCAGCCTTTCTGCAAGAACACATCCCAACTACCCGTGCCGAATGGGAAAAACGGGCGGCCATAATTCGGGCCAATATGCTGGAAGGCATGGACTTGCTCCCGCTGCCGCCCAAACCTACCTCCAAACATATTTTCCACAGTCGCCGGGAAATGAACGGCTATTCGGTCGAAAATGTGGCTTTTGAAAGTATGCCGGGCATTCTCGTGACGGGCAACCTCTACCGTCCGCTCAAAAAGCAGGCTGCCTACGCGGCCATTCTGTGTCCGCACGGCCACGGCCCCGACCTACGTTTCGGCGACCCGGCTCAGATCCGCTCCGCCATGCTGGCCAGGATGGGGGCCGTCGTGCTGGCGGTGGACATGATCGGCTACGGGGATTCCCACCAAAGCGAACACAAAATTCCCAAAGCCCTCAAATTGCAGACGATCAACAACATCCGGGCGCTGGATTTTCTGCTGTCGCTGCCCGGCGTGGATTCTTCGCGGGTGGGTGTCACGGGCGAATCCGGGGGCGGAACGCAGACCTTCATCCTGGCGGCACTCGACGAGCGGGTAAAGGTATCGGTTCCCTGCGTGATGGTGTCGGCGCATTTCTTTGGCGGCTGCGTCTGCGAGAGTGGGATGCCCATCCATAAAAAGGGCAATTTCCAAACCAACAACGTCGAGATTGCCGCGCTGGCTGCGCCGCGTCCGATGCTGCTGATTTCCGACGGCGGCGACTGGACCGCCAACGTCCCCGAGGTGGAATTTCCGCACCTGCAAAAGATATACGCGCTGTACGACCGCAAAAACAAGGTGGAAAACGCGCACTTTGCCGACGAGAAGCACGATTACGGGCCGTCCAAGCGCAAGGCCATGTACCCCTTCATGGCCCGCTACCTCGGCCTGAACCTGAGCCAGGTTACCGACGCCTCGGGTACGATCGACGAAAGCCTGGTGCAGGTGCTGCCCCGCGCCGACCTGGAAGTGTTCACGACCGCTTACCCCCGACCCGCCCGCGCGGTAGTAGGCGATGCGCAGGTAATGAAACTATTAGAATAAACGATCTCCCTATGACTACCCAAATCACAGCGAATGAGCAACTAGCTGATAACCTACGTATTATACGGAAAATTGGAACGATCTGCCTTGGAGTTCAGTTTTGAAACAGTATAAAACCAAACCTAACTTAATTTTGCTATTTCCTTTTCTACTGCTCTTGCTCAGGTTGTCCTCAAATGCTCAACCAGCGGCCGCGGCCGCCGAAACGCAAGTCCTAACCATAGCATCCCCATCCATCGCCCAAAAATTGGTAAAATACGCCAAGACGCTGCAAGGCGTCACCTACAAATACGGCGCGAGCAACCCGGAAGTCGGCTTCGACTGCTCGGGCTTCGTCCACCACGTATTCCGGCGATTTGGAATCGATGTGCCGCGCTCCTCGGTGGGCTTCAAAAATACGTGAGCTACCGTACGGATGACGGAGGCTGCCCCCGGCGATGTCGTGCTTTTCAAGGGAACCGATCCTGAAAACAGCCGGATCGGGCATATTGGTATTGTCGTAGAGAACATCGGCGGTGACGTGAAATTCATTCACTCTACCTCGGGTAAGCGGTATTCCGTGACCATCACGCCGCTCTCCGGGCATTACGAGACCCGGTTTGTGAAGGTGATCAGAATCCTGTAGCGTATCGCCTCTCTCCCATGACCGACCAAATCACGCAGGAACTCGCCGGGCTGGAAAGTCGGCACGACATCAAAATCCTCTACGCCGTCGAAAGCAGTAGCCGCGCCTGGGGCTTTGCCTCCACCGACAGCGACTGGGACGTGCGGTACCTCTACGTGCATCGGCTCGACTGGTACCTGAAAATTGATGACAAGAAGGACAACCAGGA
>JBBSKK010000578.1:0-2392 GCA_038256395.1 Cytophagales bacterium
GGCGAGGCTGATCCGTTCAGAATGCCCGCTTCACTCAACACCGTGGCCGTCATGCCCGCCGCTGCCGCCGCCAAAACCAGGACTTTTGACATCGGTATTTCCATGGAAGGCTCCGGGAAGCACAAAATGGGCAAAATGAAAAGCATGGCGGGCATGCACACGATCAACGGCAAGACCTTTATGATGGACCGGATCGACGAATCGGTAACGTTGGGCAGCACCGAAATCTGGGAGTTCAACAACACCAGCGGCGACGAGCCGCACCCCATGCACATGCACGGCACCTTCTTCCAGGTGCTCAACCGGGCGGGTGGACGGAACAAAATCATGCCCCACGAAAAAGGCCGGAAGGATACGGTGCTGGTCATGCCGGGGGAGAGCGTCCGGGTAATCACCAAATTCGAGCAACCCGGAAAGTTTGTCTTCCACTGCCACAACCTCGAACACGAGGACGACGGCATGATGCTCAATTTTCAGGTGAGCTGAGCCCTTACGCAGGCCAGCATCTATTCCAGAAAACCCATCTACTTAAAGTATTTTCTCAGCCAGTCAAAAACTATCAAGTATTTTTAAACCAAACCACTCGAACCAATGAAAAAGACCATCACTTTCGCCTTTGCCCTTTTGATCTCAACCCTGACCTTTGCCCAGCACGAAGGCCACAATATGACCAAAACAAGCATTGATCCGATGCTAACCGCGTATTACAAGGTCAAGAACGCACTCGTCGAATCCGACGCCAAAGCGGTGGCCAGCGAAGCCCGGGAACTGGCCGGATTGCTCGAAAAAGTACAGAAAGTCGTGGGCGGTGAGGCTTACCTGGCTGCCCAGGCAATGGTCAAATCGACCGACATTGCTGCGCAGCGCGCCCAACTCGGCACCCTGACGGCGGGTGTGTACCGGGCGGTGAAGAAAGGGAAGCCGGAGAACGCGGTGTACTACGCCTACTGCCCGATGGCTAACGGTAATAAAGGCGGCTACTGGCTGAGCGAGAAAAAGGAAATCGCCAATCCGTACTTCGGAAGCAAAATGCTCAAATGCGGTAGCGTGAAGGAGACGCTCTGATGAAGAAAGGGGAGCTGCACCGAAAGATCCGCCAGAGCCACCGCTACCTGGGCGTGGGCTCTTGACGTTCAATTCCTGTTCTGGACGCTTGGCGGCTTGTATTTCAGCTGGTCGGATATGGACGAGGTACACGGCGACCCGCAGAAACGCCCGGCCCTGCTCTTCGACATCAAACAAGACTGGGTTTCCCCCGCCCTGGCCATCGACGCCCGGCGGAAGCAAACGCGGGTGGATTCCATCGCAGGCATCCAGACCGTCGAGGTACTCGGCACTCCCTTGTATCAAATCCAATTCACGGAGAATAGTGGGAACGGGGTACGACAAAACGGGTGAAACTGGCCGATGCCCGCACCGGAACCCTCCGCCCGCCGCTGAGCCAATCCGAGGCCGTGCTTGTGGCGAGTCGCCGATTTAACGGTCAGCCCACCGTGCAGGAAGTGGAGCTGCTGACCGAAACCAATGGCCACCACGAATACCGCGCGAGCAGCCGCTGCCCGCCTACGCCGTGACGTTTGCCAGCCCCGGCCATACGACGGTCTATGTCTCGACAGAATTGGGGACGGTACAGAAATACCGGAACAACAAGTGGCGGGTCTTCGACATTCTGTGGATGCTTTACACGATGGACTACCAGAGCCGCGACAACCTCGGCAACTGCTGCTGCGGGCTTTCTCCATTTTTGGGCTGCTGACCGTAGCTTCGGGGTTCGGATTGTACTTTTTGAGCCGGAAAAAGAGTAAAGCGCCACATCAGAGCGTCAGCCGAACCGACTCTTTTTAAGTACCCCGGCCTTTCCCAAAACACCCAGGGACCCTCTAAAAACCACCGACAGTATTTAAGATGGAACTACTCAGCCCCGCCCTTTTCCTGGTGCCCACCCTCGCCCTGACTCTTACGGTGACAGCCTACTTCTACTTTGCCAGGCGAGTCCAGGAAGGCCGTACCTATCGCCTTTACGTGGCGTCAGTGGCCGGCACAGCCTACCTGCTCAATGTAGTCTGGGAGGTCTCGCAAGGTTTTCTTTACCAAGGCTATCGATACGATCTCAAGCATATTTCATTCTGCGCGCTTGCTTCAATTGCCGACGTGTTGATGGTTTTCATGCTCCTTTATGGCTTTGCCCTCATTTACGGGGATGTTTACTGGACGCGCAACATGAAGCCGTCCCGGATCGCGATCCTGATGCTCGTTGGAGGCCTGGGAGCCATAATCGCCGAAACCCTGCACACGGGCCGGGGCAGTTGGTCATACGCCGAAGCCATGCCGCTGCTTCCCTGGGTGGGGGCGGGTTTGGCGCCCGTACTCCAGTTCACCATTCTGCCTTTGA
>JBBSKK010000579.1:0-2382 GCA_038256395.1 Cytophagales bacterium
CGATTTGAGACGTTGCAAAAGCAGCGTAGTTTTGCCCGTGCCGCGTGAGCCTTTCAGGCCGATCAAGCGGTTATTCCAGGCAATTTTTTCGTACAGCCCGCGCTTGAAATTCGTTCGGGTGCGGTCAACGATCATCTCAGACTTTTCGAGTAGCTCTTCCATAACTGCACATTCAAATAGGCACATTTACTATTTTTTTGCACATTCAGATAGGCAAAAATACCAATTTGTGATTCAACGGAAAACATTCGGGCAGAATTTAACACTTGTTTGCTCACTTGTGGATCTGGCAGATTAAGTAAAAACACCCCTTTGCCTCCTTTTCCCTCCAAACAAATCTCCCCGAAACGACTTTATACAAAAACGCAATTCCATCAGTCCACCAACCATTATGAACTTCAAAAAACTCTACCAATCGCCCCGCACGCTGTATGCTCTGGCGGCGGGCATCGTCATCATTTCCTGCGCCAAAATGGTACCGACAGGTACGACGACTCTTGGTACGTCGGTACCCGTGCCGACCGAACCGCTGGAAGTGGTGAGAGAGGACGGCAGCACGGCTAGGGCGCGGGCCAAAGAAATTAAGGAAAGTGTCGCCATTGAACTCGCCGATGGCCTGAAAGTCGAGCTGTGGGCCTCCGATTCGCTGGCCCCCGACCCCATCGCCCTGTCCATCGATGACCAAGGACGGGTGTACTTGACGCGTTCCAACCGCCATAAGAACTCCGAGTTCGACATCCGGGGCCACCGCAACTGGATGACGCCCTCCATCGCGCTGCAATCAGTTGAAGACCGCCGGGCGTTTCTGCGCGAAACCTTCGACCCGAGTAAGAGCAAGGAAAACGAGTGGCTCAAAGACCTCAACGAGGACGGTTCGCACGACTGGCGCGACCTGACCGTAGAAAAAGATGAGGTCTGGCGGCTGGAAGACACCGACAAAGATGGTATCGCCGACGTCTCGACGCGCATTCTCAGCGATTTTTTTGAAGAAATTTCCGACGTAGCCGGGGCGCTGCTGGTACGCGCCAAGGACGTATTCGTGGGCATTGCGCCCGATATGTGGCGGCTGACCGACACCAACGGCGACGGGATTTTGGATCAAAAAACTTCGATCGCCCACGGCTTTGGCGTCCACATCGGCTTCGGCGGTCACGGTATGTCGGGCGCGGTGGAAGGGCCGGACGGGCGGATTTATTGGGGTATCGGCGACATCGGGGCGAACCTCACTGATGTCAAGGGGAACAAATACCGTTACCCCAACGAAGGCGTCATCGTTCGGTCTAATCCTGATGGGACTGATTTTGAAGTATTTGCCTCGGGATTGCGCAATACGCACGAGTTCGTGTTCGACGAGTACGGTAACCTCATCAGTTCCGACAACGACGGCGATCATCCCGGCGAGAGCGAGCGGCTGGTGTATATCGTGGACGGCTCCGACGCGGGCTGGCGCTCCAACTGGCAGTATGGCAAATACACTGACCCCAAGAACAACGACTACAAAGTATGGATGGACGAGCAGATGTTCAAGCCGCGCCAGGAAGGGCAGGCGGCTTACTTCATTCCGCCGATCCAGAATTTCCACAACGGCCCCACGGGCATGGTTTACAACCCCGGCACGGCGCTGGGTTCGGACTGGAAGAATAAGTTTTTCTTGGTAGAATTCCGGGGCAATCCCGCCAACTCGCCGATTTGGTCGTTTGGCCTGAAACCTTCGGGCGCGTCGTTCGTACTGGACGGTGAGCAGAAAGTTTTCAGCGGCATTCTGCCAACTGGTATCCGCTTCGGACCCGATGGCGCGTTGTACGTGGCCGACTGGCTCAACGGCTGGGATACCAAAAACACGGGCCGCGTGTGGCGGCTGGACGTGACCGACAACAAGAACGATATGCGCGCCCTGCGCCAGGAAACGCAGCGGCTTATGCTCCTGGACTACGCCGCCCAAAGCGACGACGCCCTGCTAAATTACCTGGCCAATCCCGATATGCGCATCCGCCAGAAAGCCCAGCTTGAACTCGCGACGCGCGGCAAGAAAGGCGCAGCGGTTTTTGAAAAAGCTTTGAACAAAAAAGAAAACCAACTGGCTCGCATCCACGCCGTGTGGGGGCTGGGACAACTGGCGCGGGCGGACAAGTCGTTCGCTAAACCTTTACTGGCTTTGCTGAAAGACAGCGACCCCGAAATTGTGACGCAAGCCGCCAAAGTGCTGGGCGATGCTGCCATCGCCGAAGCCGGGCCACTACTGGTTCCTTTGCTGACGAGTGCGAGTCCGCGCGTGCAGTTTTTCGGAGCGCAGGCCCTGGGCCGCGTGGACTACAAGGCAGCCGTACCCGCTCTGCTGAAAATGATTTCGACCAATAACGACAAAGAACTGTACCTGCGCCA
>JBBSKK010000580.1:0-2371 GCA_038256395.1 Cytophagales bacterium
AACAACCAAAATACTTTTCTGATTCGTATATTTGCCCTCCCAAACCAAGAAGCCTCCTTAGCTCAGTTGGTAGAGCGACGCATTCGTAATGCGTAGGTCGCAAGTTCAAGTCTTGTAGGAGGCTCTTTCCCAGCCCACCGACAAATTGTCGGCGGGCTTTTTTTATTCTTAAAAGGCGGTTTTCCGCTTGTGAACTCTACTTTGGCACTTATGAAAGCCCCGTTATGTTCTGTAGTTTTGTAAAAATAAAGAACCCGGGTTTTTCCTGAAATTCAGAATTGAAAGTAAGAAGATGAACCGAAGAGTAAACATCGGCTTGGTACAAATGAGCTGCACCACCGACTCCGACGCCAATTTCCAGAAAGCTACCGACAAAATCCGCGAAGCCGCCACTCAGGGCGCGCAGATCGTTTGCTTGCAGGAATTATTCAAGTCGCTGTATTTCTGCGATGTAGAGGATCACGCCAACTTCGATTTGGCCGAGGCCATTCCCGGTCCTTCCACCGAGGCGCTCGGCACACTGGCCGAAGAATTGGGCGTCGTCATCATCGCCTCGCTGTTTGAGCGCCGCGCCCAGGGCCTCTACCACAACACTACCGCCGTACTCGACGCCGATGGCCGCTACCTGGGCAAGTACCGCAAAATGCACATACCCGACGATCCGGGCTACTACGAGAAGTTCTACTTCACACCCGGCGACGCCCCTACGGATGGCACCGCCGGAACCGACGACATCGGCTACCGGGTGTTCGATACCAAATTTGCCAAAATCGGCGTCCTGATCTGCTGGGACCAGTGGTACCCCGAAGCGGCCCGCATCACGAGTCTGATGGGGGCCGAGATTTTATTTTATCCTACCGCCATCGGCTGGGACAAACGTGAAACCGACCTCGTCACCAACGAAGAGCAGTACGGGGCCTGGCAGACCATTCAGCGCAGCCACGCCGTGGCCAACGGCGTGTTCGTAGTAGCCGTCAACCGCGTAGGGACCGAAGGCGATCAGCAGTTTTGGGGCGGCTCCTTCATCGCTAACCCGCACGGGCGACTGCTTTACCTGGCTCCGCACGAGGAGGAAGTAGCTCATACGCAGGAGATTGACCTGGGTTTGATTGACCATTACCGAACCACTTGGCCTTATTTTCGGGATCGACGCGTGGATTCCTACCAGCCGATTACGCGGCGGTATATCGATTGAAAGAGTAGGAGCTGCTTACCCTTGATACTATCATTTGGTACTATCACATGAGGCCACCCTACGAAATCACGACTGCAATTTTCCGCTTAGTCGCCTCCATTTGGGTTTTTTAAAGAAAGGGCGACGGCATCTACTTGGTGCTTTTCACCTTCCAGTCGGAAAGTGGCTTAGCAGGGGACGGGCTGAAATTTTCCTCAGCCGAGAAAGTAGCGTTGAACAATTGGGCGGAATTGGCGGGAAGCGTGGCTTCGAAACCCACCATCGCCGTGCCGGGGTTGAGAGCGTCGTAGTCGTGCGTGGGTACTGTAGACCAGGTTTTTATTTTGATCGGAATCGAGGCATCGAAGGTTAGGTACATCGTTTTGCCCTTCTGCGACAGCACCACCGTTTTGCCATCCTGGATAAAGACCTGCGCGGGCGTGAGCAACGTCCAGCGGAGGGTGATATCCTTACCCGGAGCTTTCACTTCATCCCGTACCACCACGTATTTATTATCCCGAAGCGCAATGCCGCGCTTCACGGCGGCAGCTTGTCCGTCGTAGATTGTCGAAAGATCGGAAACAGCGGCCATATCCTGGGGATCGTTGGAAAAGGCGTCGATTTTGGCATAGCCCTTCACCCGCTGGTACTGGCCGTTGATGGTCAGCGTGTTATGAACCAGATTGTTATATCGAAAAATATCCCAGCGTTCAGCGTCCTGCTCGCGGCCAAAGAGCTTGATACCGCGTTCTTCGAGCGAGTTGTAGTTCTGCGGCCCGAAGTCCATTGCCCAGCGCTCACCCAGAGCATCCAGTACGAAAGAACCCACGTCCATATGGGCATGGTTGACCGAGGCCGACCCAGCCTTGAAACCAACAAAAATAGCGTTGGGGTCGGTCCAGGAGGTGCGCATGAAAGCCACCGGGCTTGGTCCCTGCCCCATCCAGAACTTTTCCTGCGGCGGCTTCACATTCTCCAGGTTCATGCCCGCGCCCCAAATCAGCAGGGCGGGCAGGGTACGGTCTTTCACCAGGTCGCGGCCCGGTTGTTCGGCGATTACCTGCTTTTGCAACCACAACAGGGAAGCATCATTTTTCTTTTGGGCAAACCAGAAAAGCGCCGGGTTGACGCCATTCTTCGAGCCGTTATCGCCCCAGTTATGGGCGAGCCCCGTCGGCCCAACGATATGCTGCTCGA
>JBBSKK010000581.1:0-2354 GCA_038256395.1 Cytophagales bacterium
TCTGCAAGATGTCAAAATTTTGGCACCCAAACGACAGACGCTGCTCAAACTGACTTTTTTTGTACCCCGGCAGAACGCGAACCAAATACTGGAATCGCTCTACGCGGCGGGTGCCGGAAAAATCGGTAATTATGCCGAGTGCAGTTTTCAAACCAGCGGCGAAGGTGCTTTCCGGCCGCTCGTTGGCGCTGACCCCTACACGGGAAAAATCGGCGAATTGAAGCGTGCCGCCGAACAGCGCGTGGAACTCATGTTTCCCGCGCATCTGGAAAGAAAAGTGCTACAGGCTTTGCGGCAGAATCACCCCTACGAAGAGGTCGCCTATTACCTGCAATCTCTCGAAAACGAGAATCAGGAGGTGGGGGCGGGCGCGGTTGGCGAACTGCCCGAAGCGATGCCGCTGGCCGATTTTCTGGCCCATTTGAAAAAAAGCATGGAATTACCGGTAATCAAGCACACTGCCTCGGCAAAGAAGACCATCAAACGCGTAGCCGTGTGCGGCGGGGCGGGCAGTTTTTTGCTGCCCAACGCCCTGGCGGCCCAGGCCGACGCCTTCGTCACCGCCGATTTCAAGTACCATGAGTTTTTCGACGCCGAAAACCGAATCGTGATCTGCGACATCGGCCACTACGAAAGCGAAGTATATACGAAACAGCTTCTACACGACTATTTGTCAAAAATATTTGGTAATTTCGCGCTTCATTTATCAGAAACAAACACCAACCCGGTAGCTTACTACTATTAATGATAGAATGATAGAATATTGCTTTCGCCAAATTATTCTATCATTCATAATTGAACCCGATGGAAAACACGATTGCGCAAAAGCTGGATGCTCTTCTGAAATTACAGGAGATTGATTCTCAGTTAGATAATATTTTAAAAATCCGGGGTGATTTGCCCGAGGAGGTCAGCGACCTGGAAGACGAAATCGTGGGATTCGAAACCCGTACGGCTAAGTTCAAGGGTGAGATAGACAACCTGAACGGGACGGTCGATTCCTTGAAAAACGGGCAGAAGGATTCTGAAAAGCTGATTGCCAAGTACAAGGATCAGCAGATGAACGTGCGCAACAACCGCGAGTTCGACGCCATCACCAAGGAAATCGAGTTGCAGGAATTGGAAATGCAACTGGCCGACAAGCGCATCAGCGAAGCCAAAGCCCGCACCCGTCTGGTGGAAGACGACCTCGCCAACACGCAGGGCGTGCTCGACGGTCGGAAGGAGGATCTTAAAACCAAGAAGTCGGAGCTGGACGTCATTACCGGCGAAAGCCAGGAGGAGGAAAAGGGCCTGCTGAAAGAGCGCGAGAAACAGGCCGACAAGATCGAACCCCGGCTGCTGAAATCTTACCAGAAAATCAGAAACAACTCCCTGAACGGCCTCGCCGTCGTTACGGTGCAACGCGGAGCTTGCGGCGGCTGCTTCAACGTGGTACCGCCGCAGCGGCAAGCCGATATTCGCGAACACAAGAAAATCATTGTATGCGAACACTGCGGCCGGATTTTCGGCGGCGTGGAAATGCCAGAGCCGGTGGAAGGGAAGAAAAAATAAATTCTGTTAACCGGTACGCCGGAGCAGGTTAACGGTTAACGATAAAGGGTGGCTGCCATTTGGTGGCCACTTTTGGTTTTTGCACTATCCAGTGTATGAGTAATTCAGGTTTGGCGTTATCATCCATGACGGTGAGGGTCGCGTAGATTGGTTTTATTCAAGAAATTTCGTGTATGAATTTTGTAATAAAAACCAGCCGCCTGTGGTTTGTTGGATTGCTGCTAACGCTTTCTATTTTAGCCAAAGCCGATGATACCGTCGCTCGCCTGGATTTCAACCCAAGGGTGCAACTGGCTTATTTCGAGGTGCAAAAGCTGCGGCTCGACAAAGCTCGGGCGCTGCTGGCGCAGGAGCAGCTGGAAAATCCTGGTAACGGGGCGTTGATTTACGTGGAGAACTACGCCGATATGTACTACCTACTCATTTCGGAAGACCGGGCGGCGTATAATAAATTATTGAAAAAGGAAGATGAGCGGTTGGACGCACTAGCGGCGTTGCCCGACAACTCGCCCTACCAGCGACTACTGCGGGCGGAGGTACGATTGCACTGGGCTTTTGCCAAACTGAAATTCGGCAACGAAATTAGTGGCTGCTGGGACATTATCAAAGCCTACAAACTGCTGGAAGAAAACCGGAAGAAATTTCCAACCTTCGTGCCGACCCTCAAATCCCTTGGCTTGCTGCACGTCCTCATCGGCTCGGTGCCGGAGCAATACACCTGGGTCACGCGGACGCTGGGGCTGTCGGGCGACATTCCGGGTGGCTTGCGGGAACTTGAAAAGGTGCAAAAGGCTGAAACA
>JBBSKK010000582.1:0-2340 GCA_038256395.1 Cytophagales bacterium
AAAATACTTGGGAAGAATTCTGGCTTCTAGCGCCACAGGTCATCGGTAATGTCATCCCAGGAAATATCGAACCGGTCGCCGGTGATGTCCAGATGGTCGTACTTGTTGGAATCAAAGAGACCAATGACGCTGACGAAGGCCGAGAGTGAGAGCAGTATAAGTTTCATGACGGAAGTGTTTGGTTGAAAAAAAGTGTTGGCTGGTTCCGTGAAAAACGGTACTGGCAAAACTACCCCACGGCCTCCTCTTCGACGTGTCCTATTGTGCCAATCTCTTGCACTATTGTGCCAAATCCGGGATTTTTGACTTGTCCTATTGTTGCAGACTTGTCCTATTGTTGCAAGCACCCCCACTCAGAGGCTGGAAACGCAGAAAGCCGCCCGGTAAATGCGCCGGGCGAGCTTTTCAGTATAAATCTAATTTCCGGTATCTCTTTCTACCATCCAGTCGGTAGGGGAAGTCCCCATCTGCTCGCGGAAAGACCTGGAAAAGTAAGACACGCTCTCGAAACCCACCTGGTAAGCCACCTCCGCAACGGTGGCGTCGGGTTGCTTCAAATGTTCGGCGGCGCGGTAGATGCGGATGCTGCGGATAAACTCCGAATTGCTTTGGCCCGTCAGCGCCTTCAGCTTGCGGTGCAGGTTAGAGCGGCTCATGTTCAACTCGGTGCAAAGCGCTTCGATCCCAAACTGACTGTCGGTGCCCTTTTCCTGGACGGTACGGATGGCCTTATCCAGAAATTTCTCGTCGAGGGAACTCGCCGGCTTATCAGCCTCGGGCGACCCTAGGCCGTTAAGAACAGCTTCGCCAAGGTGCTGGCTGTACTTTTGGCGCAGAAGTTCGCGCTGTTTCAGCAGGTTATCTGCCCGCAGCAGTAACTCAGTCCGGTTGAAGGGCTTGGTCAGGTAGTCGTCGGCCCCGAGTTCCAGCCCTTCCAGGCGGTCTTCGAGCGCGGCCCGGGCCGTGAGCATCACTACCGGAATGTGGCTGGTGCGGGGATCGGATTTGAGTTTTTTACAAAAACCGTAACCGTCGAGCCGGGGCATCATCACGTCGCAGACGGCCAGGTCGGGGATTTCTTCAAAAGCGCGGTCCAGCCCATCTTGTCCGTCGACAGCCTCGATCAAACGATAGCTTTTCTGAAAAATACTGCGCATGTACTCCCGCAAATCGGGATTGTCCTCCACCAGCAGCAACAGCGGGGCGTCAGGGTCGGGATGGGCGGGTTCGCAGCTCGTCGCGGTGGCTTCGTCCGCCGCTGTAAGTTCCGCCAGAGGTTGGTAGGGCGCCAGGATGTCCGGTGGCGTAGCCTGAACGGGCTGATCCGCCCAGGTGGCGTCGTCGATGGGGAGCGTCAGCGTAAAGACCGTCCCGCGACCGACTTCGCTTGCCACGTCGATTTGGCCCTGTAACGTTTTGACCAGTTCCCGAACCAGCGCCAAGCCGATGCCCGCTCCCTCGGCCTGCGGCGGTCCGGGTTTTTCGACGCGGTAGAAGCGGTCGAAGAGGTACGGCAGCCGCGCCGCTTCGATGCCCATGCCGTAGTCACGGACTTCCAGGGTCAGTTCGGTTTCGGTGAACTCCGCCCGCACCGTCACCCGCCCGCCCTCAGGCGTGAACTTGAAGGCGTTGGACAGCAGATTGGTCACGATTTTTTCCAGCTTGTCGGGGTCGAAGCAAGCCTCCCGCTGGTCGGCGTTTTGCTGGTGACTGAAGATAACCTTGCGGCTTTGGGCCAGCGATTCGAAGGAGGCGAACAGTTGCCGCAGGAAGGTGGGCAAGTCGGCGCGGACGATGGCCGGGCGCAGGTGTCCTGCCTCGAGGCGGGTGAGGTCGAGCAGTTGGTCGATGAGCGTCTGGAGCCGCCGGACGTTGCGCTGCATGGCGGGAATCAGGCGGTTGGCGGGGTATTGCTGCCGAAAATCCTCCATCGGCCCCACCAGCAGGGTCAGGGGAGTGCGGAACTCGTGAGAAACATCGGCAAAGAAATTAGTCTTCAACGTATCCAGTTCCCGAAGCCGGGCGGCCTGTTCTTCCCGGAAAATCAGTTCACGCTGCACGGTTTCGCGCTGCTGACGGTAGTCGAGAATGATTTTGCCCAAAAACAATCCGAAGAAAAATATTTCGCCGACAAACAGCAGGTTTGCCAGGCCGAATACCCAGGCCGCATCGAGAATGCCAACGGTACCCAGCACGATAAGAAAATAACTACCGATGCCCAATAGCAAAGGCACGGAATAGTACCAACTGACGGGCCAGCGCTTGAGAATAGTCCAGAAATAAAGCCCGAAGACAAAGCACTGCGCGATAAGTACCAAATATTGACTCGACAGCAACCAA
>JBBSKK010000583.1:0-2334 GCA_038256395.1 Cytophagales bacterium
CCCAGGCGAGGATTGAGGCGATTGATGAAGTACATGAAATGCATTTCGGTAGCCGTGGAGTCGAAGTGGTCGATGATGGGCCCGACAGAATTTGGACTGGGCAACAGCAACGGATCACCCGAATTGGAGCAAACGTAGCGGTGAATCTCCCAAGTGCTATGCGAAGCGTCGCCCGTCGGTACTTTCCAGTTAAGTACATCAGTTTCTGGATCAAAGTACTGCGAAACATCCACGATTTGGGTTGGATCGAGGTACTTGGTTACTGGCTTAATAGGGATCGCCAGCAAGGCCACCTCCTGGCGGAAAACGGGCTTGCCATTGGCCACAAATTCAATCAATAGTTCTTTGCCCTTGCCGTCCATTTTGGGCACTTCGGGGAAGGGTACTTTGATGGACTGCTGGCCGGATTTGTCAATAGAAACCTTAGAAACGTACAACGACTTGGCGGCGTACTGCGGTGTTACCCAGCTTCCGCCCGCGTTCCAGCTGCTGGCCAGATTCAGACCTACTTCCAGCCCCAGCTTGGTCGCTTCGTCAATAGCCGCGACGATGGTATTCAACGACTCATCACCCATGAAAGCAGGCCCGGCGGGTACCTGCCCGTAGGGCCGAAAACCAATTTCAAAAATATCGACACCTCCCAACCCGGCGGCTTTAATGCTACGCAATTCTTCCTTTAAAAGTGTCGTGTCCGTGTGGCCGTTGAGCCACCACCAATACACTTTCGGGCGGGCGGTTCCGGTAGGGTCTTTGAAGCCTTCCCGTAGCCCATCTAAATTTTGTGCCTGGGTGACAGGAGGGAAAATGATACCAAACAAACTTCCACAGATTATGAGGCGTACTAAAAGGCTTTTAACAAAAGGTATTTTCATGGTTTGAGTGCGTCGTCATTATTTTTTTTCATCCAATCGCCAAGCTGAGCTTTAAGGCGCGATTTGATAGGTTGGTAGTTCGCATCGTAGGCCAGGTTCTGAGTCTCGCCGGGATCTTCCCAAAGATCAAACAACTGCTCGTTGTTTTTACCCGAATTGTAAATATTGTACTTGTACCGCTGATCCCGCACCAGGCGGGCGTGTCGAGTGGAGTCCAACTTATCGTCTTCCAATTGTACGATCAATTGTTCACGATGGCTAACGTCCGGGTTGTCGATGGCGTCTTTCAAACTTTTCCCCGTAAAATCAACGCCCGTTATCCCGGCGTAGTCGCACAGGGTGGGGGTCAGATCCATCCCTGAAACGAGCTGCCGACGGTCGATCCACCCGGCGGTAATATGGCCAGGCCAACTGATGCCGAAGGGTACTTTGACTACCTCTTCGTACAAACTAAGCTTGGCCGCCCACTGATGCGAAGCCGCCCCGTCGCCGTGGTCGCTGGTGAAGGCGATGATGGTATTCTCATCCAGTCCGCGGGCGCGCAGGGCGTTCCATATTTTTCCTATTTCAGCGTCCACCATTTCGGCAAAGCGGTAGTAGTGATAGAGGTACGCTTGCCAGTCGGCCTCGGTGTAATCGCGGGTTTTGAGTAGTTCGTCGCCGTAATGATCCATCAGGCGCTTCTCCTCCAAAAACTCCGGCTCCTTCATATCGGGATTAAAATTAGCGGGCAAGGGCGGTAGCGGCTTGCTGATTTCCGAGGCTTTGGCGTAGGCGTCCGGCTCACGCGGCACGTAACAAATATCATGCGGATTGTGCAGCGAGACGGCCAGCAGAAATGGCTTGTCTCCTTCGTAGTCGGCGAGGTACTTTACGGCGGCTTCGGCGATGGGGCCATCGGTGGCCGCGCCCTTGTCCCACGATTTTTCCAGGGACTGAAACGGAAGTACCTTGAACCCGGCGATGGAATCAAGGTCTTTCTGAGCCGGATAGCCTTCGGGCAAATGCCATTTGCCGGCATAAGCGGTGTTGTAGCCCTCTTGGGCAAATAGCTGCCCGATGGTCGGAACCGAGGCATTGATATTGGTAGAATTCCAAATTACTCCCGTTTCGTGCGGCATCCGGCCCGTCAGCAAGCTACTCCGCGACGGCCCGCAAACGGGCGACGTACAATACGATTCCGTAAAGTACACGCCCCGCCGGGCCAGCGAATCCATATAGGGAGTATGCAGATTCGGGTTCCCCAGCAAACTCAGGCAGTCGTTGGTCTGCTGGTCGGTGAGGATGATAAGGATGTTGGGTCGCTTCGGCGCACCGGGGACCGACCCTCGGCGCTCTTCTTGATTAGGTGTCGAGCCATTTTTGCAGCCAAACAGCAAGGCGGTTGCACTCACTAAAAGCGTTGTTAAAAACAAGTTTTTCATTTTTAAGCGGGTATTGTTTAAGTGAATTTCAATCAATC
>JBBSKK010000584.1:0-2330 GCA_038256395.1 Cytophagales bacterium
ACCGCCCGAGCGCCGTTGCTCCGTCGAATCCGAGACGGAAGCCGCCGGAATTTCGGAGGATGCCCCAGTGGCGTGGGTAACCGTCCTGCGCCCCAACAGCCTCATAATTAAACGAGAAGACTAGTACCCGATAAATATTTAGTTTCAGTTAAGTGCCAAAAGGAGTAATTTACCAGCATGAAACAGTGGCTTATTATATTCTCAATTACCTTATCTGTGGGCAGAGGCTGGGCGGAAAGGCCGGTAATAGTACCGGTTGGCTTTCAGAGATCGCTGAATGACACCCTGGTAATTAAAATAGCCGATGCCGGATTTGCTCATCCTGTGCCTGGCCTGAGTATTACATTACAGGACGAAACCACCGGACAAGACCGCCCCCTCGATTACGACCCTCGCACCATGACTGCCCGCGCTGCCGTGGACACCGCCCACCGCTACACAGTGGCGATTGATGCACCCGACTACATACCCTACCGAAAATATATTGCCAAAGTAGAGCCAGGAAATGAAATCGGGGTAAAACTCCGGCGGAAGCAAGCAGAAGCCGACGATAAGAAATACTTAATCATCGTGATGGATAAAGCACAGCGGTCGGTTATTCCGAATGCCGAGGTGCTGGTGTTAGACAAGGACAAAAACTTGGTGGCGGTGGTTTTTGAGAAGGGCCAGTACGTGGTGTGGCTACCAGACGAAGGCGATTTCAACTATCTGGTGACGGCCAAAGAGTACGAGTCGGCGGGTGGCAGGATTCAGCGTTCCGAGGCGGGATTTGTAGAAATAGGGCTACGGCGCCGGAAGGAGGCGGTTCAAACCCAGACCATCGCCTTCATTGTCCAAGACGCTTTCACCAAAAAACCGATTGCCGCCCGCTTCCGGCTCAACAGCGCGGAGACGAACACCTCGGCCACCGTCACCACGGCAGAAAACCCGCAGTTTGGCACCGAATTAAAACTGAAACAACCCTATTTGCTGGAGATCGAATCCGATGGCTACGAAAAATATGCCGCGCCCATTACCCTGGACGCGAAAGAAGCCGAACCCATTAAGCCACGAGTTATTCTGCTGGATCCGCTGGAATATGAGGTCACTTTCGCTATTTTGGATGCCGCGACAATGAAGCCCGTCGATCCGGAGTCATTCAAAATTGGAGAAACCGGAAAAAACCTGAACTTGCAAAGTGCGGGTAATTCAAGGAAAGTAAGCCTGATGCCTGGCAAACAATACGAGGTGCGGGTAGGTCAGCCCGGCTACGAAGTATTCGAGCGCACCCTCACTTTCGACAAGCCGACCGATCCCAGGGATTTGCTCAAATCAATCTTGTTGTCCCCCGTCAAACCCGTTCAAACCGCCGCCGCCACGCCTGCACCGGCCGAACCCAAGCCCGCCCCCGCTGCCACAGCGGCCAAGGTGGACGAGACGGTTTTTGAAAATCTGAAAGTTGGCGAGGCCGTGCGACTCGACTACGTCTATTTCGACCAGAGCAGCTACATTCTTCGCAACGAGTCGTACCCACAACTGGACAAGCTCGTCAAGACGCTAAAAGTGAATCCCAAACTAAAAGTCGAAATCGCGGGCCATACCGACAACGTCGGCGACGCCCGGCTGAACCAATTCCTCTCCGAAAACCGCGCCAAGGTCATTTCCAGCTACCTCACTAACCAGGGCATCCCCGAAGTCCGCCTGATCTGGAAAGGCTACGGCCAAACCAAGCCCGTCGCCGCCAACGACACCGAAGAAAACAAAGCCCGGAATCGGCGGGTGGAGTTTGTGGTGTTGGAAAATTAAGTTTTTGAAGGAGGAAAGGAGGAGGGAGGAAAGGAGGAAAGAAATCTGCGGCGCAATTCTTTTTTCCTTTCCTCCCTTCATCCTTTCCTCCTTTCATCCTTCACCTCTCCCGGCTGCATTTCCCCCAGCTCATACTCTCCAATCTTCCAGCGAACCAGCCGCAGCGTCGGGAAGCCGACGGCGGCGGTCATGCGGCGGACCTGACGGTTTTTGCCCTCGTGACGGGAGAGGGCGAGCCAGGAAGTGGGGATATTTTTTCGGAATCTAATAGGTGGATTTCGCTCGGGGAGCTTTGGTTCGTCGATTTTTTCGGCGCGGGCGGGCAGGGTGCGATGCTTTTTTTTGTTGATGGCAATCGTAACGCCCACTGCCAGCTCGGCGCAAGCTTCTTCGGTGATGTCGCCTTCCACCTGCACGTAATAGGTGCGAAAATGTCGCTGCTTTGGATCGAGTAGCCGGGTTTTGAAAAAATTGTCATTCGTCAGCAGCAGTAAGCCTTCACTGTCCGCATCCAATCGTCCGATGGGATAAACGTCCTTCGGGAA
>JBBSKK010000585.1:0-2320 GCA_038256395.1 Cytophagales bacterium
GTAGGGTGGAAGTGCTGGCGATTGGTAAAAAAGGGGCCGAAGGTATGATTCGCCGGGGCTTCAAAGTCAATGCGGCTTATCAGAATATTTTTACCCAACTCAGCTTCGTGGGCGTAAAGGAAGCCGCCGAGGCGGTGATGGCGATGTTTGCCGAGAGCCAGTACGATCGCGTGGATTTGATTTTCAATGAATTCAAGAACGTCGCGACCCAAGTCATCCGCACGGAGCAGTATCTGCCCATCGCCGCCGATCCGACCAACGGACAGGGCGGACGACCCAACATCAACTACACCTTCGAGCCGGACGAGGAGCAGATCGTTAACGAACTGATTCCCAAGTCTCTCAAAATACAATTGTACCGCGCGGTGCTGGAATCTAACGCTTCGGAACATGGAGCGCGGATGACCGCGATGGACAAAGCCACCGAGAACGCCCAGGAACTACTGAAAGACCTTAAGCTCGTCTATAACCGGACGCGGCAGGCGGCGATTACCAAGGAAATTCTGGAAATTGTGGGCGGCGCGGAAGCTTTGTCCTAGATCAAAATGTTTTACTCTCCTCTTTAAAGGGAAGCGGACGCTGGTTCTGCTTCCCTTTTTTTGGTCAATAGCGAGTCGATGTCCTTGCTCAGTTGCCGGGCCACCCGCTCGTAAACCACGGGGGCCGGGTGGGCGTCGTCGAAGGGCAGCATGTTTTCCTTGATTGGCATCAGTTTGGAATAATCCAGTAGTTTGATATTGGCTTGCTCAAAAAGCTTTCTGGTTTCGGGAGAAATAGGATTTCCGGGAAAAATCACGACGAAAAAGTTATCATTTCCGAAACGGGCCACGTACTCTTCCTGCGTCTTTTCGATGATTTTGACCAGCCACTCGTAGTGGGCGGCGGTATGAACGCGCGGGTAGCTCCATTTCAAAAGTTGCCGGATGCCCGTTGGCTGAAAGTTGAGGATCGACTGAGTATAAACGCGTCGCTTGTCGGCAAACACACCATCGGTGGTCATCGTTTCTTCGTTCAGGTAAGGGAATTTTCCCTTCGTCATATCGATCCAGCGGGTAGCCGGGATCACCCGGTCGAGGTGGTCGTCGATAAGTGTGAATACTGCGAAACCGTCTTTTTGGGGAATCTGCCGTTCCAGAGGCTGCTGCTGTAAGCGGGCCAAAGCGTGGAGGGGCGAGTAGGCGAGAAAGCCGTAGTTATAGGCCCGATAGCCGGGCGAATCGGCTTGAAAGTAGTAGGGGAGCGTTTTGTCATCGGAAACGCCATCGCCGTAAGTGTAGGAACAGCCCAGGAACATGGCGTAGCTATTGCGAGGCAGGGTGTCGGTCAGGGGTGTCTTCCGAAGTCCCAGCGAGTCGGTCGAGATCGTAACGGTGTCGTATCGTACTCCTTTGTATTCTGGTACCCAGTCGATGTGCCAGTTGGGCTTTGCCGCCACGCCCAGCGTATCGCTGAAAACCGACGGCTCGGTGTGGTCGGGCCGCAGAAAAGGCGGCGACGGAGCGGCGGACGTCGGTTCGGGCTGGTTGCGGTTGACCATCCAAAGGCTCAGTTTTTCCAAACCAAAGAGCAGCAATCCGGTTATGAGTAATGTGCTTAGCGCTCCTTTCACGAAACCAGAACCATAGACCAGTCCGTAGAGCAAAAGACTTACCCCCGACAAAATCACCAGCAGCTTGAAAGTGGTGCGGATCACATCCCGATCCCGCCAGATACCGTCGGCGTTGCCATACACGAATTCGAAGGCCAAAATAGCCAGCGAAGCCAGCAGCACGACCATAAAGAGGATGGCTGCGATGGCCAAAAAACGAAGTTTTCCCGAATTTTCTCTTCTCGACCTCAATGCGAAAGTTAGTTAAATGTTGGCCCTTGAATTTTATCTCAAGGTGAAGTTTTGATAAAAAACGCCTTGATTCCTGCTCATCGGGCAAAGATAACCATCCGCCAAATACCCTCGCTATTTTCTCATCAAGTATTAAGGACGGAGGTAACTAAGTCTGACCACTTGTACTATATTTGTCTCCTTTACGTTTTCAACCGTTTATTTTGCCATTCTTATTCATCAAAAAACAAACCAAATCATGCGTAATCAATTACTTACTAAAGTTCTGGGCTTATTCGCTTTCATGCTGGTCCTGCATACGGCTCAGGCTCAGTCGGTGGAAGAGGTCATCGACAAGCACATAGCCGCGATGGGCGGCGACAAATACACGGGCATAAAGGGCGTGAAGATGGAATCCACGGCCCAAATTATGGGCATGGATCTGCCTTCGACGACCACCATCGTACAGGGACGCGGCATGCGCAGCGAGACGACGGTGCA
>JBBSKK010000586.1:0-2319 GCA_038256395.1 Cytophagales bacterium
GTGGTGAGGTCTTTGATGAGTTTGCGGGCCGCGTCGGTCAGCTTCACGCCGGAACCCTGGTACTCTTCGGTGAGGGCGGTTTGCAGCAGCGTCTGCGCATCCAGTTCGGGCGGATTTTTCAGCTTGTCGAGCAGCGAGCGGATTTCCTTTTCGTCCAGATAGACGTACTGATCCTTGATCTTGACCAATCCCCGGTAATTCTCGATAATGTTGACAAATTCCTTGGTGTCCACGTTTTGGTCGCCGATGGCTACCTCCCAGCGGAAGCCCAGCATTTGTTCCAGACTAATGACCGAACTGGCCGCCACCTTGCCATTTTCCTCGTCGTCGAGCGTCATGGAAAGCTGCGGACGCACCAGTTTCTGCAACGCCTTGGGCAGCATAATACGGATACCGAACAGCTTCAAGGGTGGCAGCATTTTGAACAAAATCTCGGGAAACTCCCGCGCGCTGAACGCCAGTTCCTCCTCGCCTTTGGAGGAAATGAGCGTGTTGAGTTGGGGAAAATGCTCGGCCATCATGGACAAGTCACGCAGTACGCCCATGCGAACGGGCGCGTAGTCGGGTTCTCGCATAAAATCAGCGAAGGCTACGGGCGCGGTCATTTCCTTGGCCTTGTTTTCCACCAAAATATGCACGACGAAAGTACCCGTTTCCACGTCGTCCTCGACCTGAATTACGGGGACGTAATCGCGCTGGGCGATAAAGAACTTATTGAGCCAAAGCTGAATACTGGCCGGAATCTCACGGCTGTCGAAGCCACTGAATCGCGCGAACTCCCGCCGGAAAAACAGATCCTCGATCTCGGTGTCCTTGTAGTGGTAGCGGTCGTTGAACTCCCGCACGCGCTCGGTCAGCAGCAGCGAGCAGAGCAGCGGAAACCAGTCGCTGGCGAGGGGTTCGTAAATATCATTGCGGCCAATTTTGTAAAATAAAAACTCCGGCGGCAGCAGCATTTTGAGTTGCTCCGCCACGCGGGCGATGTCCTCGTTGAGAAGGGCCGGAATCCAGCGCACGAAGTAGGCTTCTTTTTTGAGCTGCACCCGCAGCAACTGCGGCAGAATCCCGCCCGTTTGCAGAAGTTTGTTAGCGAAACGATTGGTCAGGTACAGTCCGCGCAGCAGCGGCGAGAGTTGCGGCAGTTGGCTGGGGGGGAAATGCTGTAGCCAGTCCACCAACTTCTGCACCTCGTTGAACTGATGCACCAGCCGCTCGTTGGCGTCACGGAAGTTGGCTTGCAGGAAGCCCATTGCGTCGTCCCAAATGATTTCGCCGCTTTCTACGGCGTCGAGGTCTTTGTTGTAGTCGTGTTGGCGTTTCACCGAATCGTCGTCGGAGGCATCGGCTACGGCCAGCGCGTGCGCCTTTTTCTGGGCGTCGATATAAGCGTCGCGCAGCACGGTTCTAAAATTTCCCGTTTTGTAGAAAAGCGGCTCGTCGGCCAGCAACGACAGCAGGTCGTCGCGGCAGTCGGGCAGGGTCGAGAAATCCACGGCGTCGTACAGGTTTTCGTCGGGCCGAAACTCGGCTTCCTCGCCCATTTCCACGGGCTTGCGCAGGACGGCCACGTCCAGAATTTCCAAATCCTTCTGCTCGGCGGAGGCCACGCCCAGGCCTTCCAGCGCCTTGAACAAATCGAAATCGCGCAACTCGAAAACCAGGAAGGGATTCTTGTCGATCTCGTTGGCGACCATGTACAACACGGCCGCGCTATGCTTGCAGGGGTCGCCCCAGTCGGGGCAGGAGCATTCCGAATCGATGTATTGCCAGTTTCTGGGAAAAAGATCGACACCGATTTTCTCGCAGGCTTTGTACAGATCGGCGGGAAGTTGGCGGTTGAGGAGTTGGGTCAGGAAAAGCGGGTTGTCGGCGATCAAGGCCACCGTTTTGGCCTTTTCGGAGGCTGATAGTGGGTCAATCCTGAACTTGACTTTGTAGGGCGCCCGCTGGGAACCGCTCACCTTGGCTTTGAAAGTGTTACCCTCGAAATCGATGGACAACACGGCGCCTTTGTTGGCGTAGGTGCGGCCCCGCGCCAGCCGCCCGCTTTGGTCCATGCCTTCCAGGACGCTGATCCACTGCTCGCCCCACCAGGTGTTTCCGTACTTGATTCGCTTCGCCATTTGCCTTAGGTGACTTCCGTTTTTTGCTAAAAAGGCAAAGTTAGGGAAAAGAGCGACGCCGTGCGTTCGAGTGTTCCCCCTACCAATTATCGCCGCTTCACCCAAAAATCCCAAATCTCAAACATCTCCATAGTCTCCTCGTCGGCATCTATGTCGCTGAGTTGGGAGTACTTCACCGGGACGACGTAGCCACCCA
>JBBSKK010000587.1:0-2318 GCA_038256395.1 Cytophagales bacterium
ACGAGCATCTTGTACCAAACGATAAGTTTGTCGCTGATGAGGGTGAGGTAATCTGAAATCTGTATGAACATAAAAAAAACGAATGAATATTTTCAAGATAGGCTGATCTGCTTTACCTTTAACGAAAGACAGCAGAAATCATTCCTTAGCAAGCTAAGGCTTTGCTTGGTAATGTGCAAATCCCAGGCCTGAAACACTAGTAAAATGGCCATAATCACTTCTATTTATCCTATTTCTTAGATTACAAAAAAATGAAATTTGGCGTAGTAATTTTCCCCGGTTCCAATTGCGATGACGACACCGTTTTCGCGCTGCAGCATAATTTGGGGCAGCAGGTCGTCAAGCTGTGGCACAAAGACCACGACTTGCGGGGCTGCGATTTTGTGATCCTGCCCGGCGGCTTTTCCTACGGTGACTACCTGCGGACGGGGGCCATCGCCCGCTTCTCGCCGCTGATGAACGAGGTAATCGACCACGCCAACCGAGGCGGCTACGTGATGGGGATCTGCAACGGTTTCCAGATTTTGGTCGAAGCCGGACTGCTGCCGGGCGTACTGTTGCGGAATCTTTCGCAGAAGTACGTTTGCAAAAACATTCACCTCTTGCCGCAAAGCAAGTCCGCCCCGCTGACCGCCGATCTCGAAGTCCGCGCTTATACAATTCCCATTGCCCACGGCGACGGTCGCTACTTCACCGACGCCGATGGCCTGAAAAAACTGAACGACAACGACCAGGTTTTATTCCGCTACTGCGACGCGGCGGGCAGCGTTACCGACGAAGCGAATCCCAACGGTAGTTTGGATAATATCGCTGGGATTGCCAACGAGAAGTTCAATGTCTTTGGCATGATGCCGCACCCGGAGCGGGCTTCCGATGAAGCGCTGGGGAACGCCGATGGGAAGTTTATTTTAGAGCAGGTGGTGGGCGTACTAGTGTAGGACAGCGTTTTTCTTGGGGTTAACGGTTAAGGGTCAAAAGGTTAAAGACCTAAAAGGGAATAGTCAGAGCTTCAACGCCCGATCTCAGTCCGCGATTTTCAGCACGATTTTTCCAAATTGCTCCCCGTCCTCCATCCGGCGGAGGGCCAGTTCCACGTCGGCGAGGGCAAAGACCTCATCCACGATGGGTTTGATTTCTTTCTCCTCCACAAAACGAATCATTTCCTCAAATTCCAGGCGGGTACCCATCGTGGTGCCGTGGATGTTGATTTGCTTAAAAAACATCTTGGCGGGTATCAGGTCAGTGATATTGCCCGCCGTGCCGCCGTAAAAACAGATCGTCGCACCGGGGGCAGCTACGTCCACCAGGCGGGCGAAGCCCGGTCCGCCGGCCCCGTCGATGATGGTGTCGAAATAGCCCGTTCTGGGAGCTCCCGCCTTGGTCAGCAAATCGCGGTGCCAGGTTGGTTCTTTATAGTTGACGCCGCCCTTCATACCCAGGTTGTTGGCTTTCCTGAGTTTTGAATCGGAACCCGACGTGACCCACACCTCTGCGCCCGACGCCACGGCAAACTGCGCGACAAATAAGGCCACGCCGCCACCCGCTCCGGTAATTAGCACCCGATTTCCCGGTGTGAAGCCGCCGCGCGACATCAAAGCCCGCCAGGCGGTCAGACCCGCCAACGGCAGACAAGCCGCCTCCACGAAGGACAAATGCTTCGGCTTATGCACCAGATAATGACAATCTACTTTGATGTACTCGGCGAAGGTGCCATTGTTGGGCAAGCCCAGAATGGTGAAGTCGTCGCCGTAAAAGTTGGGGTTGTTGCCCCAGCCCTGCGAGGGATTGATGATGACTTCTTTATCCAGCCAGTACTCGCTCACGCCTTCGCCCACTTCCACCACCACGCCCGCCCCGTCTGAGCCGAGAATAATCGGGGTAACGATATTGGCATAGCGCCCGTTCTGAATCCAGACATCGCGGTGATTTAGCGCGGCAGTTTTCAGTTTCACTAGTACTTCCCCCTTGCCAGGATCTGGCTTCTCGGCTTCCCGAATGACTAAGGGTTGGTTGACTTCTTCGAGTATGGCAGCGGTCATAATTTTGTATAATCGTTGAACGGGATCGCCCGCCCGGCGTGTAATTGATGTTTAGTTGTGGACGGGGCCGCCCGGCGGTTGTTTAGGCGTTTGTTTCCGTACTGAGCAGACAGCTCCGCCTTAATTCATCACTCCTTTAATCGCTCCCCTCACGCTCCCATGGGCGTCGAGCAGGGCTTCGGCTTCTTCGCGGGAGACGTTGGTTTCTTCCATGACCATGCGGATGGCGCGTTCGACGAGCTTGTGATTGGTCATTTGCATATCCACCATTTTGTTGCC
>JBBSKK010000588.1:0-2312 GCA_038256395.1 Cytophagales bacterium
AGCTACGCCAAAAATGGGGTAGAGTTTGCTGATAAACTTGTCGATGGGAAGCAGGGTGGAGAGTAGGTAATACACCAGAATAATGCCCACCCAGCCCCACAGGGACATGAAGCCGCCGGTCATGCCGTCGATGATTTTGGCGGGGCCGACCAGGAAGACCGTTCCCACGAAGATGAGTAGCAGGACGGTGAAGACCCGCATGATTTGCTTCGCGCTATCGCCCATGTAAATCCCGACGACTTCGCTGATGCTCTTGCCGTCGTGCCGCAGCGAGAGCATACCCGAAAAATAATCGTGTACCGCCCCGGCAAAAATACTGCCCAGCACGATCCACAAAAATGCTGCCGGGCCGTACATGGCCCCCGCGATGGCTCCGAAAATTGGGCCGAGGCCGGCAATGTTCAGAAATTGAATTAAAAAGACCTTCCAGTTGGGCAACACCACGAAATCCACGCCGTCGGCCAGGCGATTAGCCGGGGTGACCGCCGCCTTGTCGGCTCCGAATACGCGTTCCAGGAAACCACCGTAAACGTAATAGCCCAGAATCAAGACAAGTACCGACAGAATAAAGGAAATCATAGGAGAAAATTTGCTTTTGTTGGCTGATTCACAAATATAAAGGATACGGCTCAGAAAAGCCGAGTGCGTGGTTAAATACCTCCTCCTTGCAACCGTTCATCAAATAATTACAGTTTTCTGTCCAACTGATGACCTAAAATCTCAACTGTCCGATTTCGAACCAAAGTGTTCGGAATCGGACAGTTTTGGTTTGTGGATTTGCTGATTCATAGGGAGTTGACTTTTTGGCACAAAAATATTACAAAACAGCTTATGCTAAAAAACTACCTAAAAATTGCCTACCGAAACCTCCTGCGCAGTAAGGCGTTCTCGGCCATCAACATTGTCGGGCTTTCATTCGGACTGGCAACCTGTCTCATCATCGGCCTGTTCGTTTTGGACGAACTGAGCTTCGACCGCTTCCACGAAAAAGCCGACCGCATCGTGCGGGTCACGTTCCGGGCCAACATGGGCGGCAACAAGATCGAGGAGGCCAACGTGATGCCGCCCACCGCCAAAACCATGCAGCGCGACTACCCCGAAGTGCTGGAAGCCACGCGGCTGCGGACGGCGGGGGCTTTCATCATCGAAAAAGAGGAGAAGGTTTTCAAAGAAGAGCGTGTGGCGTTTGCCGACTCCAATTTCTTTCAGGTGTTCAGCTTTCCGCTGGTTTCGGGTGATTCGCGAACGGCTTTGATAAAGCCGAATACGCTGGTTATTTCGAAAAAAATGGCTCAAAAGTATTTTGGAAACCAAGACCCAATCGGTAAGATCCTCTCTACCAAAAACTATAAGGAGGTACTGGAAGTAACGGGCGTCATGGCTGACATGCCCGCCAATTCGCATTTTCACTTTGACTTCCTGATCGCGATGGCCGGACTGGAAGAAGCCAAAGCTAATTCCTGGATGCAGTCGGAATTCTATACCTACCTCGTGCTGCCTGAGGATTACGATTACCACCAATTGCAAGCCAAAATGCCACAGATGGTGGAGAAATACTTTGGGCCGGGTATTCAACAGGCGTTCGGAATGAGTTTTTCAAAATTCAAGCAGGAAGGCAACGATCTCGGCCTGTTCCTGCAACCACTGACCGACATCCACCTGCACTCCAATTTTGACTACGACCTCGGCCCATCGGGCGACATTCGCTACGTCTATATTTTCGGTGCCATCGCCCTGTTCATGCTGCTGATTGCCTGCATCAACTTCATGAACCTCAGCACCGCCGGAGCATCGAAGCGGGCGCGGGAAGTGGGCATTCGCAAGGTTATGGGTTCGGCCAAAAGCACCCTCATCGGCCAGTTTTTATTGGAATCTATACTGCTGACCGCCGTGGCGTTGGTATTGGCGGTAGTCATCGTGGTGCTGGCTTTGCCGTTTTTTAATGATTTGGCAGATAAAAACTTAAAATTTAGCTTCACCGCTATGCCTTGGTTGCTGCCGGGTCTTTTGCTGTTGGGTTTGGTCGTGGGGATTTTGGCAGGTAGCTATCCGGCCTTTTTCCTTTCTTCGTTCAAGCCCATCACGGTACTGAAAGGCGGATTGAATCCGGGCGGCGCTCCGTCGGGTAGATTTGCCAGTGGGCGGCGCAGCATCGGCTTGCGCGGAACGCTGGTCGTGGTGCAGTTTTGTATTTCGATCATCCTCATCGTCGGCACGACGGTGGTGTACCAGCAACTGCGGTTTATCCAAAACGCCAAGCTCGGCTACGACAAGGAGCAGGTGCTGGTTTTGCAGGAAACCTACCGCCTGAG
>JBBSKK010000589.1:0-2305 GCA_038256395.1 Cytophagales bacterium
CCTCCCCGCGCATGAGGAACTTCGCCAGCGCGGCCGTCCCGACGAAGCCGAGCAGGGCGATGACCACCGCCGCCTCGAAGTAGAGCGTGCTGCCGGACCGCATGCCGAAGGTCAGCAGTAGCATGGTGGTGTTGACGTACAACAGGACGGCGCCAAAATTACGAGCCAGTTTCCGGAGTGCTGACAGTATGGGGTTCCGCCCCAGGTGAAACTGTATTTTCTGCCAGTAATTGAAAACCCTGGGAATGATGAAAATGGGGATGTCGGGCGGAAACTCGGCCAGCAGTTCGCCCCTACTGAAGCTGGCTACGCCCACATCGAAGCGGCTGCGGTCAATGTTCTGCACAATGTACAGCAGCATCATTTCCGACCCGGTACGCGTGGCGAAGGGGGTGAAAAAAAGAATGCGTTTTTTGCGGGCTGGCATAAGGGATGGGGTGTGGAACGGGTGGGGATTTATTCGGGAGGGTGTAGGCTAAGGTTCGTCGGCTGTCAGTAAGTCAATGTTCTCAGTCGGCTTGATCTTGTACAATCCTCTTTTGAGAAAAAGCGTCCGCCAGCAATACTTGAACAGGACGCAAGTTTTGCGGAGGAAAATCCACTGGGTACTCATTCTTGAAAAAGGGTTTCCCGTTTCCCTGGTATTCAAAGCCATCCGCCAACCGAAAACGACGGGTATCATCACAGCGTAGTGAAGGATCAGCGTCAGGTAAGCCACAATGCCGTACTGCTTCCTGATCCAAAGCAAATTGGAGACCTGCATCTGCGTACTGAATCGATTGATCCAGGAAATGTTGGTACGTCGAAACGGGTTTTTGTTTTCTAGATGAATATATCGGCAATCTTCAAAAATACATAATTTCCCAAGTTCGCCCAATCGGCCCGACCACTCGACATCCTCGCCGTACATAAAGATTTCCTCGCTGAACCCGCCTGTGCGTTCGTAGCCTTCGCGCCGCACAAATACAAAAGCGCCCACCAACCAGTCGTACTGGTCGGGATCGTCATAGTTGGGTTCAGGATACCACTTCGCCACCAGTTTCTCTAAGACTCCCCCGGGCGGTAAAATAAAGAAAGTCCGGCGGAATTCATTGAAACATTGAGAAAAGGCCATGGGCGTATCGTCGGAGTAGTGCTGTAAGGCCCCGCAGGCTACGATGTCGGGACGGGCGTCCATGCGCCGGACGCAGCGGCTGACGACGTCATCGGTGAGCAGCGTATCGGCGTTCAAAATCAGGAAATAGCGCCCCCGCGCCACTTTCATGCCTGCGTTGTTGGCACGGCCAAAGCCGGAATTGTAGGCCATGTCGATCCACCTGACTTCGGGGTAGGCGTTCAGCACCTGCGCTTTACCGCCCCGTTCGGGGTCGTTGTCCACGACGATAATCTCAAACGTAACCCCTCTGGTATATCGGTAAATCGTCGCCAGGCAATCCAGGATAAGCTGCGGGCTGCGGTAATTGATGATGATAATGGAGACGTCCATGTGGTGCGGGAGGGCGGTAGGCGGGGCAAAAATAAAGATTCTTCGCGGGAAAGTTTTTCTACCTTTTTAAAGTGGCTTGAACCAGCCCTTTCTTTGAATGAAGTCAGCCAATGCTTCCCCTATTTTGGCATGGCCCTTGATATTTATATGATCATCAATGGTAAAGTAATCTTGTTGGGTTAGCAAAGGGTGTACATTAACAAAATAAATACCATCGGCAGGATGGGCAGCCTGATAGGCCTGGAACTCTTTTACAATGGGATAGTCGTAGACGCCCAAGTCAAAGACAACAATCGGACCGTTATATTGCTCTCGTAAACGACTCAAATACGGAAAAAAAGCTTCGGCGTGTTCGAACTTTGTCGCCTGAGGGCCGACAACCTGCGGACGGGAAACCTTGGGAATGGATTGAGAGACACCCTTGATTCCGGTTGTAATCAGCCAGCGGAGGCCCAAGAAAAGGCCTTTGAACGGGAAATAGGTTTTATTGATAGTGTTTTGTTTCTCCGCCACCTTAAACGCAGTATTATCAATTCCAAGATTTTGGGCCTTGATTAAATTGGCCTTGTTCTCTTGCAAATCGTTATCGCAATATTGAATGATGAGTAGCTGACAAGAATCCAAATCGACTTGGCCAAGCAACTTGGTCTCCCGATGCGTACCGTAGGACGTAATGGCAGTATTAAGTACCCTTACATGAAGCCGATTTTCCAGAACTTCTGAAAACCGGTCCTGCTGCTCCACACCCCAGCCCATCGCATGAGAGTCGCCTAAAACAACAATGGATGGATACCGAAGGCTGGTTTCGTCATCTCGTAC
>JBBSKK010000590.1:0-2293 GCA_038256395.1 Cytophagales bacterium
AAACGCTGTACTATCACAGCGTGGACCACACGCTGGACGTAACCGAGGCTGCGGGGCGGATCGCTGAGGCCGAGGACATCACCGATGAAGAAACGCTTGCCCTACTACGCACGGCGGCCCTTTTCCACGATGCGGGTTTCCTCACAACCTACAAAGGCCACGAGGCCGAAAGCAGCCGCATGGCGCACGAGTACCTGCCGCGCTTCGACTACAATCCTCGACAAATCGTGCTGATTAGCGGCATGATCACGGCCACCAAAATTCCTCAAAACCCCAAAAATAAACTGGAAGAAATCCTGGCCGATGCCGACCTGGACTACTTAGGGCGGCCTGATTACGAGCCGATTGCTTACTCACTCTACCGCGAAATGCGCACGCGGGAACTGGTCCCGGACGAAAAAGCCTGGAACCAGATTCAAATAAAATTCATGGAGGAACACAGTTACTGGACGGATTACTCCAAGACTATTAGGCAACCTGCAAAATACTACCATTTAAGGAGGTTGGAGAAAGGAGGAAAGGAGGAAAGGAGAAGGTATTGAGTTAGAGTGCAATTTCTGCTATTTCTGCTTTTCGCTTTTTTCCTTTGAAATCAGTAATCTCTACCTCGACAACTTGATTGTTGAGCGGGATTTGCCGTACTGACTGCGACAGGAAAGATGCGCCGTAGTACAGCTCATAGCGGCGGGTGGTTCCATTTTTGAATTTTACCAAAGCGAAAGCATCGTTAGGTTGGACGGGTAGCCACTTTACTTGCTGTTCGTTTTGGCCGAATACACGCAGCGGCCCCCGGTTTTGAGTGGCCACTATTAGACGATTGCCCTGGGCGTCGGGCAGTTGCACTAATCCCTTCGCGTTGCCGGGAACGTAGAAACCCGTTTTTGCCTGGGTTTGGGCCGTGAAGTGGCCGAGCCCGTCGCCTTTCAGCAGCAAGCCGTTGGAAGCGTCGAAGCGGCCCACGCTCACCTCGTTGCCGAAGTCATTGGCCACCAGCAGCACGTCCAGGTTGCCGTCGGCGTCGAAGTCGTCGGCGATCATGCCGTTGATGGGGGCCACCTGCGCCAGGGCGGGCAGCGGGCGCAGGTCAAACTGGCCGTTGCCCTTGTTTTCGATGTAGGAAGATTTTAGGTAGTTAGCTTGCAGCACGAGGGCTTCCTTGCGCTGCTCTTCGGTCAGGAGGTTTTCAAAAGTCGCTTTGGTAAAATCGGCGTACGTCTGGTACCGGGCCCGCATCGGAATCATCTGCTTGATCATGTCCTCGCGGCCGTGGTAGGGTACCAACTCCCGCTTGCCTGCGGCGGTGGGGTAGTACACCATCGGGACGGCGTCGTACATGCCGTCCTGGTTGAAGTCGCCCGCTATTATGGTGAGCGGCGTTTCGTCCGAAGCGCGTGTGAGATTATTGAGGCCCATGTTACCCACCACGTAATCGGTATCGCCATCGTTGTCGAAGTCGCCGCCGATGATGCTGTTCCAGAAGCCTTTGTATTTTTCCAGATAGCCGTTCAGCGCGGCATCGGGAACAAAAGTTCCATTTTTGTTTTGGAAAACCTTCAACGATGTCCACTCCCCGGCTACGATCAAATCCACGAAGCCATCGTTATTGTAGTCCGTCCAAAGGGCGTCGCAAATCAGGCCGCCGCTTTGGAGCTGCGGCGCGACTTGCGCGGTGACGTTGGAAAATTTCGGGCTTCCCGGCTTGGAATCATTCCTTAAAATAAAACTATTCACCGGGCGCGGATAATGCTGTGGGTCGATGCGCCCGCCGACGAAAAGATCGAGGTCGCCGTCGCGGTCGTAGTCCGTGGCCCGCACGCAGGAGGTACTTACTTTGGCGTCGGGGAGCGAACCACTGGCCAGGCTGAAATTCCCCTTACCGTCGTTGAGGTACAGCCGATCCTGATAGCTGGCATCGCCCGCATTCTGTTCGTTACTGCCGCTGGCGATGTAGAGGTCGTTGTCGCCATCGCCGTCCGCGTCAAACAGCAACACGCCGATGTCCTCCGACTGCTTTTCCGCGCCTTCACCGCCGGGCAACAGGTCTTTTATTTGAAAAGTGCCGTTTGGCTTTTGGAGAAAAAACCGTCCTTTATGCTGCCGCGAACCGCCCACGAAGAAGTCGGCCAGCCCGTCGCCATCGACGTCCGCTGCGGCAACCGCCGGGGGAAATTGCGAGAGCTTGTGCAGCAAAAGTTTCTGGCCGTTGAAGTCGATGAATTCCGGTTCCTCGTGGACGTAGTCGATGCCCACCGAATCCGTCAGATTGCGGAATAATTGGGTAGGCAGCGGCTCA
>JBBSKK010000591.1:0-2291 GCA_038256395.1 Cytophagales bacterium
ACGGTCATCGACACGTTCAACAGCGTGGTCGGGCCGGGCTACGTGGCGCTTTCGCCCGATAAGAAAAATTTGTACTCCGTAAATCAGGACCACACCATCGCGGCCTTTGCCGTGGGCAGTGGAGGGGCGCTTACTTATTTGAACAGTCAGTCCGCCGAGGGGCAGAATCCCTGCCACGTGTCGGTGCATCCGTCGAACCGCATGGCTTTTCTGGCCAACTACGGCAGCGGCAGTTGGGCGGCCTACCCGTTAGCCAAGGCAGGTAAGCTGAGCGAAGCCTCCGCTAAGTTTCAATTCAGCGGCTCGGGTCCCGACAAGTCGCGGCAGGAAAAGCCGCACGCGCACTGCGCCGTGCCTTCGCCCGACGGCAACTACGTGTACGTGGCCGACCTGGGCACCGACCGATTGATGAACTATAAAATTGACCAAAAAACCGGGCAAGTCCTCGCCAACCCCGCCCAAGCCTATTTTTCGACCAAACCCGGAGCCGGGCCCCGGCATTTAGCCGTTCATCCCTCGGGCAAGTATCTGTATTTGCTAAACGAAATGCACACCTCCCTGACGGCCTGCGCCATCGACGGCAAGGGCGTCGTGACCGAAATTGAAACCGTCCCAACTATCCCGGCCGATTTCAAGGAAAAGAACACCTCGGCTGCCATTCGGCTGCATCCGAACGGCAGGTTCGTGTACGTCTCCAATCGGGGCTATAATTCCATTCATGGTTTTGAAATCTTGAAAAATGGCAAGCTGAAAAGCGTAGGCGAGGTAAGGCAAGACCTCGCCACACCGCGTGATTTCAACCTAGACCCCTCGGGAAAGTTAATGGTCGTCGGCAACCAGAAAACCAACGACCTAACGGTGTACCGGGTCGATCCCAAGACGGGTAAAATGTCTTTCCTGAGCAAAAGCATCTCCCTGAAAGATCCGATTTGCGTTCAGTTTTTGTAGCAGTGATTGTTTATGAAATAATTATTGGCTAAAATTGGTGCGTGGCCGCCATCCATCATGTTTGCTGACTCTTTTTTCAGCAATAAAAACACCCTAATCGAATATGTCTTCTCGCCGTACCTTTCTAGCCCAGACCGGCACCGCGCTGGCCCTTCCCGCTTTCCTCAACCACGTTCAGGCGGAAGGTTTGGAAAACGCCAATCGGCAGCTTTCCGGCCTCACGTCGCAACAGGCCGCTACTGACGAAGACTACTGGGCCTGGATTAAGAACGAATACACGGTTTCGCCCAACCTCCTTAACCTCAACAATGGCGGCGTTTGTCCGCAGCCCAAGGCTGTGCAGGATGCCCACATTCGGTTTTACCAATATTGCAACGAAGCTCCCAGCTACTACATGTGGCGGGTGCTGGATCAGGGTCGCGAGGCGCTGCGCCAAAAATTGGCCGAAGTCGCGGGTTGCGCGGCCGATGAGCTGGCCATCAACCGCAACGCCACCGAGGGTCTAAACACGATTATTTTCGGTCTGAACTTGAAAGCGGGCGACGAGGTGATCCTGACCAAACAGGATTACCCCAACATGATAAACGCCTGGAAGCAGCGCGAAAAGCGCGAGGGCATCAAGCTGGTGTGGTTGAATCTGGAATTGCCGCAGGAGAACGACGACTACTTTGTGGATAAATTCGTCAGTGCCTTCACGCCCAGAACCAAGGTCGTCCACATTACGCACATCATCAACTGGGTGGGGCAGGTGCAGCCCGCCCGCAAGATCGCCGACGCCGCCCACAAGCGGGGCATCGAAGTGATCGTGGACGGGGCGCATTCGTTCGCGCATCTCGACTACAAAATTCCTGACTTGGGCTGCGATTATTACGCTACCAGTCTGCACAAGTGGTTATGCGCTCCCTTTGGCAGCGGCATGATGTACGTCAAAAAAGACAAAATCAAGAATGTGTGGGCTTTGCTTTCCAACAATGAACCGGATGGCCCTGATATTCGTAAATTTGAAAGTTTGGGTACCCGCTCGTTTGCGTCGGAAATGGCCATCGGCACGGCGGTGGATTTCCACAATGGCATCGGCGGTGCGCGCAAATTTGCCCGACTGCATTACTTGCAAAGGTATTGGACCGATAAAGCCCGAGAGATGTCAGGTGTGACTATCCTCACGCCGATGAATCCTAAGTATGGCGGTGCCATTGCGCTGGTGTCCGTAGCGGGCATGACACCCGCCGAAGTGGATCGGGAATTGTTCACCAAAGCCAAGATTCACACGACGAGCATCGTGTGGGAAAATATCAGCGGGGTGCGTATTAAACCCAACGTGTACACCTCGCTCAAAGACCTCG
>JBBSKK010000592.1:0-2280 GCA_038256395.1 Cytophagales bacterium
AACGAAACTCTGTGCCTTTGTGCCTTTGGAACTTTGCCCCTACCTTACGCATACGTATTCAGCATCACCGGCATTACCAGCATCAAAATATCTTCGTTATCCTCCTGCTCCACGGGGATGATGAGTCCGGCGCGGTTGGGGGCGGAAAGTTCGAAGGTGATGTTCTTGCAGACCAGATTGCTAAGGATTTCGATCAAAAACTTGGCGTTGAAGCCGATTTCCATCGGATCGCCGTTGAACTCGCACATCAGCTTTTCGTTGGCCTCGTTGGAGTAGTCGAGGTCTTCGGCGGAAATGGAGAGCTTGCCCGGCTCCATCTTGAGCCGCACCTGGTGCGTGGTGCGGTTGGAGTAAATCGAAATCCGCCGCAGCGAATTTAGCATCTCCATCCGGTTGATCGTAAGCGTATTGGGATTATTGGTCGGCAGGGCGTTTTCGTAGTCCGGGAATCGCTCGTCGATTAGGCGGCAGATCATTCGGATGTTATTGAAGCTAAAAAAGGCGTTCGAGGCCGTAAACTCCGCCTTTAAAGGGACGTCTTCGGCAGGCAGACACGATTTCAGCAAATTCAACGCCTTGCGCTGGATAATCATCGACGTATCCGCCGCCGACTGAATGTCGGTGCGGCGGTAGCGCACTAAACGGTGGCCGTCGGTGGCGACGAAAGTGGCGTTTTCGGTGCCTATTTGCACGAACACGCCCGTCATGGCGGGGCGCAGGTCGTCGGTGCTGGTGGCAAAAATGGTGTTGGCGATAGCAGTTCCCAGAGCCGTCGAAGAGAAATCGACCGACTGGCCGCGGTTGACGCCGGGCGTTTTGGGGAAGTCGATGGGATTCTCGCCGGAAAGTTTGTAGCGTCCGTTGTCCGATACGATTTCGGTGCCGAAGGTTTCCTCGTCCACGTTGAAGGTGATGGGCTGCTCGGGCAGACCGCGCAGCGTGTCGAGCAGCAGCTTGGCGGGAACTGCAATGGCCCCCTTGTCGCCGCCTTCTACTTCGATTTCCGTAATCATCACCGTCTGCAGGTCCGATGCCGTAACCGTCAGGGTATTGTTTTCAAGATTGAAAAGGAAATTTTCCAGAATCGGCACGATCGGGTTGGTCGAAACGACGCCGTTGATGGCCGATAACTGTTTGAGCAACACCGAGGAGGAGACAACGAACTTCATAAGACGCAGAGGCTTTAATGAGATGAAAGTATGGGTTTGGGTAGGGTTTTCGGGTCAGGAACGGCTTTTTGGCCGTAGGGGGACAAAAGTAAGAAAAATAACGAAGCAGTCAGCCCTGCCGGGCGAATTTGTGCCGCCGCCAGCCGTATCGCGCCGCCCCGAAAAGCCCGATCAGGCCGAGGGGTAACAGCAGGTTCAGCAGTTGCCATTGGGTGCGATCCTCCTGTACCCGAATTTTGTCCAACGGCCGCAAGCTGATTTGCTTGGTGCGGGCGGTGATGAGGCCGTCGGGGTCGAGCATATAGTCCAGGGCGTGCAGCACGAAGTCTTTGTTGCCAAAAACATTGCTCGTCACGCGGTCGAAGCCCAGCGGGAAGGGCGTGTTACGGCGGAAGTCGAAGTCGTTCACCACCACATCGCCATCGGCGCAGAGCAGTACCTTACCCGCCGCGCCCGATTCTTTGAACGTCGCCTTTCGAGGGTCTTCGGGCAGGATGCGATTTTGGAATAAAGAAACAAAATTGCCCTCCAAAAGCACGGCCGCCAGCTTCACGCCGCCCAGGTACTCATTGGGTTCGGGTTGTTGACGGGCTTCGTTGTAGGCCACCAGCACGGGCGCATTCAGCGTTTTGGTGTAGGGCGAAGTCAGCAGCAGCGGCGTCCGCCGGATGCCCGGTGCGCCGCCTACGGTGTCGAGCGAGCTGAGATACCGGGTATAAACCGCGTCGATGTTGCGGGTGATGGGGCTGTTGCCAAAATTATTTAGCAAAGGGAAAAACCGCCACGGCAGCGGTTGGAGCTGTGGCTTGTCGCCTAGGTTGCCCACGTTGAGCAGGAGGGCCGCGCTGTTCATATCTTTGACCAGATTGGCGTTGAGCCGGACGCCCCACTTGAAAAATAAATCGCCCAAATTCAAGTCCAGCGGCTGGGCAAAAGTACCTTCCAGACTAATGCTGTCCACCTTGGCCCCGTCCACAAAAAATAGGGCTTTGCCGCCATTGACGACGTACTGGTCCAGCTTATATTTTTCCTCGTCAGTAAAACGCTGGTCAGGTTTCAGCACCAGCAGCGCGTCCAGCCCGTCGTAGGAAGCGGGATTGTTCACATCCAG
>JBBSKK010000593.1:0-2269 GCA_038256395.1 Cytophagales bacterium
CCGATGGGTTGCAACAAGTCGCCAACCTCAGGGTCGCCAAGCACAGCGGAAAATGGAAAATAGTCCTTAACCAAATAAAACAAGCAGCATAAATAACTTGTCCTACACCCAAGCCGACTGGTATTCCTGTATCCAGATTATTTTAGAGAGTAACAGGTCTTCCGCCGAAACCAGGTAAACTTTTTTGCCAAAATAATTCATCAAAATCCGGCGCTTAAACTCCGTTTGTCGGAATGCTTCCTTTTTCAAAAGGACGAAATCTGCCTTGTATCCCGAAGCGTGGTCGATGATATTGAACAGACTCCGGTGATCAACCGCATCCCTTACTGCCTCGGCATTGCAATAATACCCTTCTTGAAAATAACTCACAAAGCGATCGACATCGCTCCTTTGCAAGGAGACGACGAAATCAAAATCTCTGGTGGCTCTTGGTACAATGTACGCGCTCATGGCCACGCTGCCCGACAGCATATATGGAATTTCCGCATCGTCCAGAACGTCGATTATTTTGTGAAAAAATGCGAGCATACGATTTTCAAAGCCCTAATTTACAGAAATAGTCAATCATCTGGCAAGACAGCCCTCTGCCTACTTAGCAGAAAAGCCCCTCTGGGATTCATCCAAGAGGGGCTTTTGCACAGAGTGCCAAATACAGAATTTACAAATCAATCGCCTCCCCGTACGCCGCTTCCGTCGCGCCTTTCACGGCTTCCGACATGGTGGGGTGCGGGTGGATCGAGCGAAGGATTTCGTGCGAAGTGGTTTCCAGCTTGCGGGCCACGACTACCTCGGCGATCATCTCGGTGACGTTCGCGCCGATCATGTGGGCACCCAGCCACTCGCCGTACTTGGCGTCGAAAATGACTTTCACGAAACCTTCCTTTACACCCGCCGCCGCCGCTTTGCCGGAGGCCATGAACGGAAACTTGCCGACTTTGATGTCGTAGCCTTCCTCCCGAGCGCGCTTCTCGGTTAAGCCGACGGACGCGATTTCGGGCTGGCAGTAAGTGCAGCCGGGGATATTGTTGTAGTCGAGGGCCTCGGTTTTGTGACCGGCGATTTTCTCGGCGCAAATGATGCCTTCCGCTGTGTCCACGTGGGCCAGGGCCGGGCCGGGGGTGCAGTCGCCAATGGCGTAGTAGCCAGGCACGTTGGTTTCGTACCACTCGCTGACCTTGATCTTTCCGCGCTCGGTTTCGATCTTCATTTCTTCCAGACCGATGTTTTCCAGATTGGCCACGACGCCCGCTGCTGAGAGTACCACTTCGGCTTCGAAAGTTTTGGGGCCATCGGGCGTTTTGACAGAAACCTTACAAAGTTTGCCGCTGGTATCCACCTTCTCGACCGAGGAACTGGTGTAAATATCGATGCCCATTTTCTTGTACTGCTTCGTCAATTCCTTCGACACGTCCTCGTCTTCCACGGGAACCATCATCGGAAGGAATTCCACGATCGTGACCTTAGTGCCCATGCTGGCGTACACGTACGCGAACTCCACGCCAATGGCCCCGGAGCCGATCACGAGCATACTCTCGGGCTGCGTTTGCAGGCTCATTGCCTTGCGGTATTCGATGATTTTCTTGCCGTCGATTTTGATATTGGGCAGTTCACGAGCGCGCGCGCCGGTGGCGATGATAACGCCCTTACTGGCGGCGTACTCGGTTTTCTTGCCTTCCGCGTCGGTCACCTCGACTTTCTTGCCGGGAATGACCTTCCCGTAGCCCATGATGACGTCGATCTTATTTTTCTTCATCAAAAAAGCCACGCCCTTGCTCATGCCGTTGGCGACGCCCCGGCTGCGCTGAATCACGGCCCCGAAGTCAGCGGAGTGGTCACCGACGTTGATACCGTAGTCTTTGGCGTGCTTGATGTATTCAAAAACCTGCGCACTTTTCAACAGGGCTTTCGTGGGAATGCAGCCCCAGTTGAGGCAAATTCCGCCCAGGCTTTCCTTTTCCACAATTGCCACTTTCAATCCTAATTGTGAGGCGCGAATCGCCGCCGGATAACCGCCGGGACCGCTGCCCAACACAATAACGTCATATGTTTGAGCCATTTCTGAGTTAGTTTGGGATATTAGGTTTTGCTAAAAAAACGTCGCAAATATAAGCCTTTTTCATCGCAAAGCCGAAGGCCAACGCCCCCGAACCTCAAAGCAAAAATCACTATCTTTGCAGTTTTATGGATATGTGAAGGCGACCGAACGGCCATTCTCAATTCTCCACTCTCAATTATCAATTAACATAAAATGACTCAGGATCAGTTGAAA
>JBBSKK010000594.1:0-2243 GCA_038256395.1 Cytophagales bacterium
GCATAGCCTAGCTGCATCTCTACGTTCGGCATCAGCTTGTAATTCAGGATGAGGTCGAACTCGCTGCCGAAAGACTTGCTGACGAGCGGTTTGTCGCCCACGCGGACTTCGTTGGGGCTTTGGAAGACGTGGTAATCCGCCGTACCGCTGAGTTTTTGGGTGAGCGTGAAGGCGGATTTCAGGTAGTAGTTCAGCAGTCCGCCCGGCCCGAAGCCATTGGCTACGTAGAAATAGTCCATCTGCCCCCAAAACTTGTGCGGCGTGCCATAGAGTGGGTCGAAGCGGTGCAAGCGCGTGTCGCCGGGGGCATTCCCCGAGAGGTAATCCACGCCCGGTCCGAAGGCGAAGTTCGAACTCAGCTTGTAGCTGGTACTGACCGAAACTGTGGAAGCGCTTAAAGACTTGCCATCTTTGTCCTTTCCGGTTTGGAGGTAGGCACTCGCAGTGAGGGAAAGATTCTTGCCAATTTTGGTGTTCAGGTAAGGCCCCAGCGTTACCCGATTCCAGGTGCCTTTTTTCCAGACCTTCGCGCCTAGGCTATCGGGCGAATAGCGGTTAAAATCATCCTTCACGATCAGGAAAGAAGCATTTCCCTGTTTCAGCTTCTTGCCCAGATACAGGTATTGCAGCGATTTGTAGGCCGTGCCGATGCCGTTGGTACCCGCCGGGTAGCCCGTCGGCACGCCATTGTAAATCTGGCCGGTGAGTTGCTCACGGTTCTGGTTATACGCAGCCCCCAGGTGGGCGGAAAAACCGTTGCGTTCATACTTCAAAACGGCGGCATCGTGGCGGCGGGCCTGTTGCAGCCAGTCGAGGTTGCCCAGCAGGCGGCTGTCGTCGTACAGCAGTTCCTGCCGCCCGATTTTGAGCGAAAGGTTGCGGCCCGTTTTGATGATCGCCGTGTCCAGGAGGCCGATTTCGGCCCAGGCTTCGTGTAGCATCAGGCCGTTCAGCTCGGCGTTGGTCACGCGGTTGTTGGTCGAGGCGTCCTGCCCCCAGATCCGCACATCCTGCAACGCCACCAAAAACTTGATGCGATCCTGCGCGTAGCCGACGTTGAGCCGGGTGCGCTGGGAGGTAAAAAAGGCGGCATCCTGAGTTTCGTTCAGCGGACTGCCGAAGCCGTCGCGGAGTTCGGTGCGGGTACGCACCTGGCCGGAGAGCGTGAATTGCGCCAGCAGCGGCGCGGGCAATAAGCCCATCGCGGCTGCTAGCCAGCCAAGTTTTATAATTTTTTTCATGAATATTTTTATCAAAAAAAATGAAAAATAAAGCACGTAGTATTCCTGTAAAACCCTCAGAGTGAGGATTGACGTAAAGGCAAAACCAGGCTTTCGAAGACTCGCGGCAGTCCGAAGCGGACGGAAGAGATTTGGGTTATCGGAGTTTTTTCATTTTCTTTGAAATGTTTGTGTTATACATAGACAAAACCCTGTACAGACCGATCCACATGGTGCCCCCACACCGGATCGGTCTTTTTTTGTGTCAAGCCACCATCGGTAGGCTTTGCAGGTAGTCCAGCACATAGGCCGGATGCAGCGCCACCACCTCGCCAATCACGAGTACCGCCGGACCTTCCAGTCCCAGACTATCCAGCTCCAAACCAGACGAGGCCCCCAGCTCGTTCCGGTTGCGGAAATTCTCGATCAGTTGCGGCATTTCCCAGGCCTGACCCACCACGCACGTCTCGTTGGTGCGCGTACCGTTGTGTACCACGGCCATCGGCAGGTGTCCCCGCCCCAGCCGCGCGTACAAGTCGCATATTTCGCTTAACTTTTTGAGGCCCATCAGCACCACCACCGTGGCGTTCGACTGCGCGGCCAGGTACAAATCCTCGGACAGTTCGCCCGCGCGGGTGGTACCCGTAATGACCCAGAAACTCTCGCTGACGCCCCGACTCGTGACCGGAATGCCCGCCGAGGCCGGCACCGCCACGCAACTCGTCACGCCCGGCACCACTTCGCAGGCAATGCCCTGCGCCCGGACGAATTCGATCTCCTCATAGCCCCGCCCGAACACGAACGGGTCGCCGCCTTTGAGCCGCACCACGTGGCCGCGCCTAAGAGCCAGGCGTACAATGAGACTGTTAATTTCTTCTTGTTGGAATGAATTACGTCCGGCGCGTTTGCCCACGTTCATCTTCAAAGTGTGCGGCGGGCAGTAGTCCAGCAGGCGGCTATTGGCGAGGTCGTCGTACAAAACCACATCGGCTTTTTCGAGCGCCCTGATACCTTTCAGGGTAA
>JBBSKK010000595.1:0-2222 GCA_038256395.1 Cytophagales bacterium
CATCCAGCGCACATTGGGGCTAAAGGTTTCGGCAAAAATCTGCTGGCCCCATTCGTCGAATGCGATGCCCCGCTCTCCTGGCATCAATTCATCGCGGGCTATCAGGAAGCGGGCTTAGGAAATAAGGAGAAATTTTTGGGGTCTCGTGTATGGCGGGAGTTGCGGGAAAACGGAATGTTGCTGGTGTAAATGGTCAAGGGCGAGGGAAATTTTTGGAACTGTCGTCCAAAATCAACACCCAATCCTGGCCGTATCCACTGCCGGGAGGGTTAAATTTTTGCTGCCCTTTATTTGGCACTCCCTCGGTCTCTTTCAGCTCGCCGTTCCTCGGATTATACCAGGCGGCAGTCAACTTATCACCCGAAATCTTGCCCAAGTTGACGGTAAACGGCTGCCCTTGAGAACTGTACACAAAGGCGTAGTTTTTGCCGCGCGTGGCCTGAATTCGGTCGTTGGCATGGCCAGTATCGGTTATCAAGCCTTGATCCGGCACCCGGTCAAGCATTGGGCGGGATTCCATCAGTCGACGGAGGTGCTTCATTTGGGTTGCCCCCGGTAGGTTCAGGGCGTCATACCAATAGTGATTGGGGCCGTTAATGGGCTCGCGTCCGGGTGCGTACATTTGCCACACATCATGACAGCCATAGGTGTGTCCAAAAGCCCCGGCAAACACATCCAAGTAGGCGTGTTTGCGGATGTCGTAAGCACTTGAAATTCCCAGATCTTTGGCGTTGAAGCACACGGGATGGTCTTCGTAGAGTGTTTCTCCGTCAATGACGGGTTTCACCGGAATTTTGTTGTAAGCAACCTGAATCCTATCCCAGATATTGTTTTCGCGGCAGTGTCCTGTTTGAAACATATTGAAATCCAGCCACTCGTCATTATGAAACCATTTGGCTGAACCAGCATCTTCCAAAGAATTCGGCTGGGGATGAAAGGTCATCAGGGCGTTTTTTGATCCACCGACGCCCTCTTCCACCCCAGCAGCTAAAGAACGCCAGATGGCTACATCGGCTTCATTCCGAGGGTTTCGATCCCCGCCCATTACCCAAACGATATTTTTGCGGTTTTTGTAGCGGGTGCCAAGGTACCTACCGAACGCATGGGCGTTATCGACCGTAAAGACCTCGGGTCCCTTGCCCCAGCGGTCGGTGAAAACTTTGTCGCCCCAGCTGGGCAGCAGGGCAATGAAAAGCCCTTCCTTGGCGGCCTGGTCTATAATGAAATCCACGTGCCGGAAATAGGCATCGCGTGGTTTGGCGGGGTCGTTGTTTTCGAGCGGCAACTCACCGTAAGGATTTGGCGTGCCCAGACCATCCAATTCTGCCAGAGCCACGGCTTGGATTACCGTAAACCCTTGTTCTGCCCTAGTTTTCAGATACCGGGTGGCTTCCTCACGGTTGAGTCGGTGGAAAAGCTCCCATGCGGTATCGCCCAGCCAAAAAAACGGCTGACCATCGGACGTTTGAAGATAGCGATGGTTGTCGCTCACGCGGACTGGGCCTTGAGCGGCCCGATTTTGGGCTTGGCTGCCTGGCGGCTGAAGCAATAATAAGCTGGTCAGTAGGAAGGCGAGTAATATTTTCATGGACTGAGCATAAACTGTCGGTGGTGAGACACCGGCAATGGGAGAAGATATTTTCTTAAAAAGAAAAAGTGAACCCTTGAATACTTTGGGTGGATGTAAAATTTTGTAAATTAGGTTGCCCTGCACAAAATCCATTAGCCGCACCCGATCGTTAAGTAGTCGCACGACATATTGTGGGGGTCTTGGAAAACCGTCCATCGTTTTGCGCCTTTGCGAGAAATAAAAAGCCACGCCCCGGACGAACCAAAGCGCGGCAAAAAAGCACTGTCAACCGTCAACTGTCGCCACTGGGCACCCCAAAGCGTCCACCAAACAATCAGTTCTCCATCGGATACTGCTTCAGCAACTGATCGGGTTTATAAAACATCGGGTCTTTCTCCGTTTTCGCCCTTACCTCCTTCACCTTCTCGGCCGAAATAGCAGAAGCCTTGTTGCCGAACGATTTCCTGACGTAAGTCAGCACCGAGGCAATTTCCTGGTCATCGAGCATGGCGCCGAAGGGCGTCATCTGCACCAGTCCGGCGTAGTCCTTTCCGTTGACGACGATGGGGCCGAGTAGTCCTTTCAGTACGATTTTGATGAGGCGCTCCTCGTTGCCATTAACCCAATTGGGTCCGGCCAGCGGCGGAAATCC
>JBBSKK010000596.1:0-2150 GCA_038256395.1 Cytophagales bacterium
AAGAAAAGTACCTAACTTGCAGAAACAGATTTTTCAAAAAAAGAGTAGTACCATCTAAACTATAATGGAAAATTAAAATCCAGTAAAATTCTGATTTATAATTAATTATCCATTATCCACTATCAATTATCAATTAAATAAAATGCCAAAAGGAATCTTCAAAGTACCCCAACCCATTAACGAACCCGTCAAAAGCTACGCGCCGGGTAGTCCCGAGCGAGCCGAACTGAAAGCCGCCCTCGAAAAAGGCCGCTCGCAGGAGGTCGATATCCCTCAATACATCGGCGGCGAAGAAATTTTCACCGACAAAAAGCACAAAGTCACCCCGCCGCACGACCATCAGCACGTGCTGGGCTACTTCCACGAAGGTGACGCCTCGCACGTCGAAATGGCCATCGAAGCGGCGTTGTCGGCGCGGGAAGCGTGGGCCAACCTCGCCTGGGAACAGCGGGCCGCCATCTTCCTGAAAGCCGCCGACCTGATCGCCGGGCCGTACCGCGCCGAAATCAACGCGGCCACGATGCTCGGCCAATCGAAAAGCGCTTACCAGGCCGAAATCGACGCCGCCTGCGAGTTCATCGACTTCCTGCGGTTCAACGTGCAGTACATGACCGACCTCTACGCCCAGCAGCCCACCTCCTCGCCGGGCGTCTGGAATCGGTTGGAATATCGTCCGCTGGAAGGTTTCGTCTTTGCCCTGACGCCCTTCAACTTCACGGCCATCGCCGGAAACTTGTGCACTGCCCCCGCCCTGATGGGCAACGTGGTCGTGTGGAAACCTGCCTTCACGCAGGTCTATTCGGCCAAAGTGCTGATGGAGGTGTTCAAAGAAGCGGGCGTTCCCGATGGCGTCATCAATATGATTCTGGTGGACGGCCCCGTTGCCGGAGACATCATTTTCAAACACCGCGAGTTTGCGGGCATCCACTTCACGGGCAGCACCAAAGTTTTCCACACCATCTGGAAAACAATTGGGGATAACATCGCCAACTACCGCTCCTTCCCGCGCATCGTGGGCGAAACGGGCGGCAAAGATTTCGTCGTAGCCCACAAATCGGCCCACGCCAAAACGTTGGCAACGGCGCTGGTGCGGGGAGCGTTTGAATACCAGGGACAGAAATGCTCCGCCGCTTCGCGAGCTTACATCCCCACGAACCTTTGGGAAAAGGTAAAAGAATACATGCTCGCCGATTTGAAAGAAATCAAGATGGGCGCCGTGGAGGATTTTAGCAACTTCATCAATGCGGTCATAGACGAAAAGTCCTTTGACAAGATTGCGGGCTATATAGATGGAGCTAAAAAGGACGGCGACGCCGTAGAAATCGTGGCCGGGGGCCACTACGACAAGAGCAAAGGCTACTTCATCGAACCCACCGTACTGGTAGCCAAAGATCCGAAATACGTCACGCTCTGCGAGGAGATTTTTGGTCCGGTTCTTACCATCTATATATATGACCCCGAAAAATTCGAGGAAACGCTGGAATTGGTGGACGATACATCGCCCTACGCGCTAACGGGTTCCATTTTCGCGCAAGACCGCTACGCCGTCGAACTGGCCACCAAGCGCCTGGTGAACGCCGCCGGTAATTTCTACATCAACGACAAGCCCACGGGGGCCGTCGTGGGGCAGCAGCCCTTCGGCGGAGCGCGGGCTTCGGGTACCAACGACAAGGCGGGTTCGATCCTGAATTTGATTCGCTGGGTGTCGGCGCGTACCATCAAAGAGACGCTGGACGCCGCGAAAGACTACAAATATCCCTTCTTACAGGAACCATAATTGGATGATTCTTGTATAATATTTTCCGTCGGCAAGAAAATTAAAAGATTACAGTTTTTTTTCGGCGGATTTGCAAAAGTGAAACAGATAGTCTTACCTTTGCAATCCCAATCGCGAAGAGAGGAAGAGGAGAAGGCAGAATTGGGGTTTTTGTTCTTTGAAATGATGAAGTAAACCAAGATGTAGGAAACACCTGCCTACAGACAGGCACGACCTTTCGAGGCACCGGCCACAATTGTTTTTTTTAATATTTACCATGGAGAGTTTGATCCTGGCTCAGGATGAACGCTAGCGGCAGGCCTAATACATGCAAGGCGAGGGGGCTGGCAACAGTCACCGTCGTACGGGTGCGTAACGCGTATGCAACCTACCT
>JBBSKK010000597.1:0-2149 GCA_038256395.1 Cytophagales bacterium
CAGCAATGGGAGAAGAAAGAGCCAAAAGCAGGCGTATTGGTTTTTCATTGTGCGTTCAGACAGGGTTAACGTAGTTGAGTTTTACCATTCGTCACCACCAGCACACCGTCGGCGATGGGCCGGGCCAGAAATGCCTGATAACCGTGCAGGGGTTCATCGGTATGCCAGCCTCTCCTTCTTTTACCACTCCCCCCGGCACTAGTACCAGAGTGCGTATGGGTAGCGGCCATGAGCATCATTTCCATCGGCAGTCCAGTTGCTTCATGAACCAGTCGCTTCGCTTCGTCGAAGACCTCACGGTTGATCGAGATGTTATCACAGATCACAATAGCGAGCTTGGTGTCGCCATCGTCCAGAATCAGGCTGCGGGCGTTCAACTGGTCGTGTATGTGCTTTGCGGGTGGCTCAGACTATGCCGACGATCAGACGCTGGCCTATGCGCTCAACAGGTCCCTGACCAACGTGGGCCGATGCTTGAACATCCAGTTCAGCCCTTTTAATGCAAATTAATTTAAGCACAGTACTTAAGCGGCAAGAGGAGCAGATTCCGGAGGAACCTGGCGAAAGCCCGGATACCGTTGCCGAAAACAGTCGTCCCACACTTTTTGATGCTCACCTGCTTAAGGAAGTCGCCAGGCTACCCTTCACCCCAGCCGCCCCGAAAGCTGCGCTGCCGCTGCTTTTAGCGCCTTCACAATTTCCTTCTCCTTTTCGACAGTACAGCGGAACTCGGGTAAAAACACGCTCAGCCCGGCAATTACTTCACCCTTTGAAAAAACGGGAACCGCAAAGCCGCGTACGTGGCGGTCTTTGGAATTAGTGAATACGATTTCTTCCCGGCGAATAGCGGCCAACTCGACTTTCAGACTTTCGGTGGTAAAAGCTTTGGGCCAAAGTGATTCGGCGGGTAGCCCATTTTGATCGATGAAGCGTTGCAAGTCCTTATCGTTTAGGTAGGCCAGCAACAACTGCCCACTGGCGGTCTCGTACACGTTCCGCTCCGAATGTACCCGCACCTGGATCTCCTGCTTGGAGTTGACCACGTTTAGGGTGTAGCGTTTGTTGTTACGCAGCACGCCCAAAATGCAAGACTCGCTCAGGCGGGCCGTAAGTTCTTCCATGACGTCCTGTGAGGCGTCGATCAATTCCTGCCCGTAGGCGATTTCATTGGTCAGCCGGAAAGCGGCGGGTCCCAGGCGGTAGCCTTTCTTTTTGCCAATGTGTTCGAGATAGCCCCGGTGAACCAGCGTCTGGATAATGTTGGCCGCCGTGGACTGGTTCAGGGCTAACTCTTCCGAAATCTCTGTGAGCGTGATGGCATGACCGTCGCGCTGGGCTACGAGTTCCAAAATATCGAATCCCCGGATAATTACTTGTACCACCTGATTGTGCCGATTAGTTCTTACTGCATTATTATGGGAGTAAATGTAAGAAAATATCTGGCATTGATCCTAGCCGACTCTTTCTATTTTGAACGAATTGTGAAGTTTTTTTTTCTAAAAACTCTATTTCCAGCCCAAAAACAGCGAATAGTAGAATTGTTAAAAAAAATATTGCAATTTTATTTGCAAATGATTTCACACTTGCATAATATTGCATCGTAATAGTATTTATCAACAATGTGATAGTGTGAACTATGAAACAAACCCATTTACTAAAAAAAATCATCCTGTTTTGGAGTCTATCCATGCTCATGACGTCGGCTTTTGCCCAGACCATCACGGGCAAAGTCGCCGACGAAAGCGGTCAGCCGCTGCCGGGCGTCAACGTGGTGGAGAGAGGTACCACCAACGGTACTTCCACCAACACCGACGGAGCGTTCTCGATCGCTGCTACCGGAGCTAGTCCGATACTCATCTTTTCCTTCGTGGGTTACGGTTCGCAGGAAATTGTGGTAAACAACCGCAGCACTCTGAACATCACGATGGCCCCCGATGACAAGCTGCTGAACGAGGTAGTGGTGGTGGGCTACGGAACGCAGCAGCGCAAAGATCTGACCGGCTCGGTGGTTTCGATCAAGGGTGCGGAGTTGATGCAGGTGCCATCGCCTAACGCCATCCAGTCGTTGCAGGGCCTGGTGGCGGGCGTGGACATTGCGGCCACGAGCAATCGACCCGGTTCCTCGCCGAGCATCCGCATTCGGGGCAAC
>JBBSKK010000598.1:0-2089 GCA_038256395.1 Cytophagales bacterium
CCGATTTTTCCAGGTAAGGCGTTCCATTTTTTCCCAAAGAGGGGTTTCTGCGAAAGAGGAAGTTTCGAAGGAGGAAAGGATAAGGGAGGAAAGGAGGAAGGAGGCGAATATGGAGTTCATGGTTAAGTTTTTATTTTGAAATAAGAACGTGGCTGAAAGCTGTTCAACACTATGTCCAACGTCCAAAGTCTACTATCTGAAGTCCTCAATCAAACAAATTCTCCGTCCGATCCAACATCAGAATCGACGCTTGCGGCACGATGACGTATTTTTCGCCGTCGTATTCCAGCTCGATGGCGTTGCGTTGCAGATAAATCGCCAGGTCGCCTTCCTGCGATTGCAGCGGCATATACTTCACCCTTTCCTCCGTTTCTTTCCAGGGTTCGTCGTCCATCGCCGCCGGAATCGGATAGCCGGGGCCGACTTTGATGACGTAGCCCGTTTGTACCTGCTCCTTTTCGGTGACGGTTGGCGGCAGGTACAGGCCGCTGTGAGTGCGGTCGTTGGGGCTTTTGGGTCGAATCAATACGCGGTCGCCAACGACGATCAGGCTGCGCAGGCGGTTATCGGGGGTGAGTTCCATTATTTTAGTGGAGAGTTGAGAGTTGAGAATGGAGAGTGCGTTTGCTCCGGGTGAGTTACTTCAAATCATTCTCCATGAATATGTTGACGGGTTGGTTTCCGGCTTTTTTGTAAGCACTCATCCAGACTCGGTAGGCGTCGCAATCTTCGTTGGAGTTTTCGCGATTTGTGGTGTGGCATCCGCCGCTGTTGGTGTTGGTATTTATCATACTAGATAGCTGGAATTGGTCGGTGTTTTGCGGCTTTGGTTTTGTCACTTGCTTTGCCAAACAGCGGTTAGCCAGGTCTTTTAGCGCGGGAGCGTTGTCGGCGAAGGCAGCGGAGTCCATTTTAAAGAAGGTCACTACGTTGGCTCCGTGATCGAAACTTTCTTCGGCCAGTTGGATCAGCGGGGCAATTCCGACTTCAGGCCCATCATATTCCGCTTCGTTGACGTAAAACTTATTGGGTAAATTGCTTCTAATCAGGTCGAGGGCGAAGCGATGGTCGTAGGCCAAAGCATCGTTGATTTTGATGCCGTCGAGGTCGGCGGCTATTTCGTCGAAGGAGAACGTGTTTCTAAAAAAAGAAATTCGGTCGTAAACCGAGCCGTGCTGGCTGATGACCCGGATGGGACTGTCTTCCGGGCGGCGCTCCGCCTGCGCGACGGCTTGCTTGAAAAGTGCGTTGGTTTCTTTGAGCAGGTGCGTGCGGTAGCGGTACCAGTCGTTCCCGTCCGGGCCACTAAAAACTGCCCCTGACTTGGGTTTCTTGGGTTGAATATTTTCAAACTGTACATAATTGGCTTCCCATTTTTTGTTCAAAAGCGCAATATCGTTGCCGTATTCTGCCGCCAGCCATCGCCGATAATCTTCGACAATGGGCCGCGAATAATCGGTGAAGCCGTTGAGTGTTTCAAGATTCAGCGGTTTTCCGTTGTCCCATTTGTCGGTACCAAAATCGAATTCCCCTTCCTGCGCACGCGTCCACACAAGATTTACGTACAGGAGTTTGCCCGCATCCTGTAAGTACTTGTACCGCCTGATTACTTCCGCCGCGAACATCTCGATTCTGGCTTTGGTCGAGGCCGCCGCCAGCGAAGTCATCACGTGCTGCACGTGCAGGGCGGGCGGGCGCATCAGTCCGCCGTACTTTTGGTACACCGCCTCAGTGCCGTCCATGCCTACGGCAAGTACCCGCTCCTCCGGTGACCAGCCGTCTCCGGTCGCTTCGCCGTAAGGCCCTGATTCGCCTTGTGAAATACTGTCCCCGGTAGCCACATTGATGTTTAGCCCCACCTTCATTCCCAGCGAAATGGCAAGTTGTATCTGGTCGTCGTACTGCCGCCAGAGGTTATAGTTAGTGCCGTTTTCTTGCCGAAGTACCCCGGCCAATTGACCGTGGATAGTTCCCCATTTTACGGAGAGGAGAACCGCATTGAATCCCAGGTTATGCGCTTCTTTTATATCGTTCAGTCCACTGTATTGGTCGCCCTCGTTTACCAGAGAAATAGCCAAATAGCGCTGAC
>JBBSKK010000599.1:0-2088 GCA_038256395.1 Cytophagales bacterium
CGACTCCGACAGCAGAATCTCCCAGCCGTGCATATTGGTCTGGCGGGTGGGGACTTTGTCGAGGTCGATCACCATGCCGTGTTCGCCCTTGGCGCTCATTTCGGAAGTGGAGCAGATAATGCCCGCCGCGCCCATATCCTGAATACCGATTACGTGGCCCGTGGCGATAATTTCCAGCGTAGCTTCCAGCAAAAGTTTCTCCATAAACGGGTCGCCCACCTGCACAGCGGGTAACTTCTCGTTCGATTTATCCGAAATATCTTCCGAGGCGAAGGTCGCGCCGTGGATGCCGTCCTTACCTGTCGCCGAACCTACGATATACACCGGATTGCCCACGCCGTAGGAGGTCGCCTTGGCGACTTTGCCCACTTCCACAATGCCCGCCGAAAAGGCGTTTACCAGCGGATTGGTGTTATAGCATTCGTCGAAAAACACCTCGCCGCCGACGGTCGGAATGCCGAAGGCGTTGCCGTAGTCGCCGATGCCTTTCACCACGCCGCGCACCAGCCATTTGGTTTTGGCCAAATCGGGATTGCCGAAGCGGAGGGAGTTGAGCTGTGCGATGGGTCGCGCCCCCATCGTGAAAATATCGCGATTGATGCCGCCAACGCCCGTCGCCGCGCCCTGGTAAGGTTCCAGCGCCGAGGGATGGTTGTGCGATTCGATCTTGAAACTACACGCCAGCCCGTCGCCGATGTCCACGAGTCCGGCGTTTTCTTCCCCGGCTTTGGCGAGCATCCGGTCGCTGTCGCGGGGCAGGGTTTTGAGCCAGACGATGGAGTTTTTGTAGGAGCAGTGCTCCGACCACATGACGGAGAAAATGCTCAGTTCGGTGAAATTGGGCGTTCGGCCCAGGATTTCTTCGATTTTGGCAAATTCATCGGGCAGGACGCCTAGTTTGCTAGCGGTTTCAACGGTTGGCAGGGCGTTGCCGTCATCTATTTTGGCAGTCATTTAGTGGAGAGTTGAGAGTTGAAAGTTGAAAGTGATCGATTTAGCGATGTTTACGGTTGTCGGTCAATTCCAGGGTGCTGCACAAAACTAGGACTTTATGCGTAGAGAAGCGGCATTGGAAGAATTTTTATGCCAAAAGTATTGACAGAACGGAAATGATGCGTAATTTTGCAGCCTAGTTTGACCCCAAAGAGGAATGGCAGAGTGGTCGAATGCGGCAGTCTTGAAAACTGTTGTGGGGCAACCCACCGGGGGTTCGAATCCCTCTTCCTCTGCGAAAAAGCCGCTCAGAATTATCTGAGCGGCTTTTTTCTTGCCTAATTGTACCCTAACTGTACCCTACCCCAGGACAACATATCGTATCTGAGTTGCTCGCCAAGCATGAGATATATTCTCTATTCAAGAGCCACAAAGCGAGCGTTTAGGCTAGGTTCCTTTCTTACGCTACTCCCGCCTATGGTAATCCGTCTGAAAACAGTAAATCCCCTTTTTATCCGCTTTACTTTTCAAAAGTAGCTTCATCACTTTTGAAACTTTGCTATATTTCGCGTTCTTGAACTCACCACAAGGATAGCAGTAGCAGCAAATTCCGCCATTACCCTCCCTCCATGACCCAAAACCAAAACCCTGAACAGGTGGCCAGGGATCACATCGACCGCCAACTGATTGCATCGGGCTGGATCGTGCAGAGCAAGGCCCGCATCAATCTTAGTGAGGGGCCAGGCGTGGCGGTTCGGGAGTATCAGACGGATGTCGGCCCGGCGGATTACGTGCTTTTTGTGGAGGGCAAGCCCGTGGGGATCATCGAAGCCAAACGCGAAGACGAGGGCTTTCGGCTTACTACCCACGAAGACCAGGCCAAGGACTACGCTTCGGCCAAGCTCAAATACCTGAATAACGACCCGCTTCCCTTCGTATATCTTAGTACGGGCGAGGTGACTACCTTCGCCGACTTCCGCGACCCCAAGCCACGGGCGCGGCTGGTGTTCTCGTTTCATCGGCCCGAAACGTTGCGCGACTGGCTCAAAAAACACGATTCGCTCCGGGGTTCCATCGACCATCTGAACGCCCTCAATCCTGACAAGCTGCGCGACTGCCAGGTTACGGCCATTACCCACCTCGAAAAATCCTTTC
>JBBSKK010000600.1:0-2067 GCA_038256395.1 Cytophagales bacterium
GCCAAACGCTCTGCGGCAGACTGGTTTTTCCCGGCTGGTAGCGGGTACTCAGCATCCCAACGTAATAGGCGTCGAACCACATGGGCAAAATTTCCTGCACTCGAAAACCATGCTTCTCGGCCAACTGCCGCAGGGACTTTTTGGAAAAATGGTAGAGGTGGCGCGGTACATCGTAGGCCGCCCAGTTCTTTTTGAACGCCCGCGCGTCGTCCGATTCGGGATTGGGAACGGCGATGAACAATTTGCCTTTTTCAGCCAAATGCTCGTGCAGCCAATCCATCGTTTCGTTCAGGCGGTGCACGTGTTCCAGGACGTGCCACATCGTGATGGCGTCGTATTTTTTATCGGTAAAAAATGGATCGTCGATGGTTTCGTAGATGTCCTCCCCCACCCTGCTTTGTCCAATGGCGCGGGCTTGCGCGTCGGGTTCCGTGCCGCTTACTTGCCATCCCGCCGCCTTGGCCTGGGAAAGAAAAAAGCCCGCACCGCTGCCGACGTCGAGCAAATTACCCTTCTTTCCTACGGCCCGATCCAGGAGTTTGATTTTCTGCTGCGTCGTGTAATTCCGCACTTGATTATAAATCGTACTCATCAAATCGCGCGCCTCGTCGTGGTGCGAGATGTACTCGGCGGACTCGTAGTACTGCCCTATTTCTTCGGCGGGTGGACGCGGGTTGGTAAACTTGAAGCCACAGGAATCACAAGCCACAATCTGGAATTCTGCCTGTGAAACGGTGTGGTCTTTTACCTGCAAAAAATCATGGAACCGGGTCGATTGACAAACCGGGCATTGGGTGAGCGTTTCGAGAATCATCTGCCGATATGAATCATAAGTACCGAAATATCCGACGGGCTGACGCCGCTGATGCGGGAGGCTTGCCCGATGGTTTGGGGTCTGGCCTTTTTCAATTTCTCCCGTCCTTCAAAGGACAGCGCCTGCACTTTGTCATAGTTGAAACCCCCGACGATGGCCAGGTCTTCCATGCGGCTCATCTTTTCCACCATCATTTGTTCCTTCTCGATATAGCTGTCGTATTTAACGTGGATTTCGGTTTGCTCGATGGCGTCATTTTCGAACTTATTGAGATAGTCCGAAAACTGCGGCTGCATTTCTCTGATCTCTTTCATCGTCAATTGCGGCCTTTTCAAGAGTTGGTGCAGCGTCGTTTTGTCCTTTATGTGGGAGGTGTGGTAAGTTTCTAGTTGCGCATTTACTTCTTCCGGCGTCACTTTTATTTTCATCAATTCAGCGACCAATTTCTCTGTTTGCGCGATTTTACGTTGGACATTTTCCAGGCGTTGATCGTCGGCCAGCCCCACTGCGTGGCTTCGTTCCGTTAGGCGAATGTCCGCATTGTCCTGCCGCAGCAGTGTCCGGTACTCGGCCCGCGAGGTAAACATGCGGTAAGGTTCCTCGGTGCCTTTGTTGATGAGGTCGTCGATCAATACGCCAATGTATGCCTCCGACCTTTTCAGGACGAAAGGATTTTGCTCACGAATTTTCAGATGTGCATTCATGCCCGCCATTAGTCCCTGACAAGCCGCCTCCTCGTAGCCCGTGGTTCCGTTGATCTGTCCGGCGAAATATAAGTTTTCGATTAAATGGGTTTCCAGCGTCAACTTCAACTGCGTGGGCGGGAAATAATCGTACTCAATGGCGTAGCCTGGACGGAACATCTTCACTTTTTCAAAGCCCGGAATCTCTTTTAAAGCTTTTAATTGAATATCCTCGGGCAAAGAAGTCGAGAAACCATTGACGTACACCTCCACCGTATTCCATCCTTCCGGCTCTACGAAAATCTGGTGGCGATCTTTGTCGGCAAAACGATTGATTTTATCCTCCACCGAGGGGCAATACCGCGGCCCAAGTCCCTTGATGCGTCCCGAAAACATGGGCGATTTATCAAAACCCGTTTTTAGGATGTCGTGGACTTTTTGATTGGTGTAGGTAATCCAGCAACTACGCTGCGTGGCGAGCGGCTTGGTGTCGGTGTAGGAAAACTTGCCAGGATTTTCGTCACCCGGTTGCTCTTCCATGAGTTCATAATTCAGCGAGCGGCCATCCAC
>JBBSKK010000601.1:0-2053 GCA_038256395.1 Cytophagales bacterium
ATGACGCCGTAAGCTCCCGAGCGCGTCAGGTTTTCTAAAATCGCTTCGGCGATCGCCCCTCCCAGACCCGGCTCGGTTCCCGTCCCGAATTCATCGATGAGAAATAGCGTCCGCTTGTTGGCCATCGCCAGGAAGTTCCGCATATTCGTTAGGTGTGAGCTGTACGTACTGAGGTCATTCTCGAGCGACTGCTCGTCGCCGATGTCGATGAAGATATTTTGAAAAAAACCCATCGTCGAATCCTCCCGCATGGGTACCAGCAGCCCGCACTGGTACATATATTGAATCAGCCCGACGGTTTTCAGCGATACCGACTTGCCGCCCGCGTTCGGACCCGAAATAATCAGGATGCGTTGCTTGACGTTCAGTTCCAGGCCGAGTGGTACCACGCTCTTGCCCTGTTTCTGGAAAGCCAAATGCAGCAGCGGGTGCCGGGCTGCCCGCCAGTCCACCATCGTTTTGTTTTCATATTTGGGGGCGATAGCGTTCATCTGCGACGCCAGCTTGGCCTTGGCCCGCAGGAAATCCATCAGACCTAAAAACTGGTACGCTTTGTGCAGTTCGGGCAAAAAAGGCCGGAGCTGGTCGGTCAGGCGGATGAGGATGCGGTTGATTTCACGGCGCTCCTCGTATTCCAGTTCGCGGATGGCGTTATTGGATTCCAGCACATCGGTGGGTTCTATGAAGACCGTTTGTCCCGTCGAGGACTCGTCGTGAATAAAGCCCTTGAACTTGCGCTTGTGTTCGGCGGCGATGGGAATCACCAAGCGGCCGTTACGAATCGTCAGCGACACGTCATCCCCGACCCAGCCGCTGCTTTTGGCGGTGCGCAGCATTCCGTCCAGCTTCTTGCGGACGGCAATTTGCTCCGAAATGAGCCGCCGCCGGATTTGCGCCAGTTCGGGCGAGGCGTTATCGCGGATCAGTCCGCGCTCGTCGATGATGCGGTCGATGTCGTCGGTCACGCTGCGCTCCACGCGGATGGTGGTGGCGTACTCACCCAGCAGCGGATAGGCCTCCGGCGGCTGATTGGCAAAAAACCGCAGACAGCCGCTGATGGTGTTCAAGGAAGCTTTGAGGTTAAAAAACTCCTCCTCCACCAGCATAGTGCCTTCGATGGCCGCGCGGCGAAGATAAGGCGTGGCGTCGAAGTAGTTCTGGGCCGGAAAGTCGCCGCCCGACTGCATAATTTGCTGCATCTCGGCGGTCTGACCCACGAGTTTTTCCACCAGTCCAAAGTTATCGGAAAAGCGAATTTTATCCACAAAAGCCCGCCCCAGCGGACTGATGCAAGCTTCTTTCAACCACTCACGCAAGCGATCGAAGCCGAGTTTTTGTTCTAAGTTTGGGGGGTAAAGCAAGGTTGTGTAATTGTTGAAGGGTTGAAGGGTTGAAGTGTTGAATCTTTAAAGCGCAGGCTGTTCAGCAAGTCAAGTATAGTTCATCGCAGACGATTAAACTCTTCAACCTTTCAACATTTAAACATTTTTTAAAACATTCGCTGCACTTCCTCTTTCACGATACGCAGCGCCACCGTGCAGGGCTGGGTTTCTTGCTGGATGACGCGTTCGAAGATGCGTTTGCCGAGTTCGTTGGCGGGGGCTTCGGCCTCCACGTCGGAGGCGGCCTGGTTGATGAGCGACTGCACTTCGTTGACGGCTTTCTTTACCTGTTCCCAAGCGTCGTTGCTCATATATACCTGCTGGGCGAGGTTATGGTTGAACTCCTCCCGGATTTCGCGCAGCAGGATTTGCTGGAATTCCAGCGCGTTGCTGGCCGAACCCGCCGTGCGCAGCAACAGTTGATTAGGGGTGATGCGTTCCAGGAAAAGGCAGATGCGCTCGTAGGCCTGTAGCCGTAGCGGCAGGACGATCTCGGTATTTTTGGACTTTATGTCCCATCTTTGTTTTTCAAAAATCTTCTCGGCCAGCGTGGTCAATATCAGGTAGAGTCCGAACATGACGACCAAAGCCACGGCCACAACGGTCAGCAGGGAATATAATGCCATTGGTTTTGTTTGGATAAAAAAATAAGGTGCAAAAAATATGAAAAC
>JBBSKK010000602.1:0-2038 GCA_038256395.1 Cytophagales bacterium
AGTTGGTCGCTATCCAGAATTGTTTCAAAAGCGAACGGAATGCCCAGTTCATCGGTGAAGCTGCTCACGAGGCGCTGCGTGAATTTGTCGATGGTCATCACCGAGAAATCAGAGTAACGGTGCAGAATTTTGCGGAAAATCTTTTTGGCCCGCTGCGCGTAAAGCTCGATGGTTTCGGCAAAAAGCGTAGGGTCATTTTCGAGACCGGGGTAGAGTTCCGTCACGATGTCGCGCAGCATGAAGTGGGTCTTGCCCTCGGGCGACGAGAAGGTGCGGAGCATCAGAATAATCCGCTCCTTCATCTCGTTGGCGGCGGCGTTGGTGAACGTCACGGCCAGGATGGAGCGGAAGTAGGTTTCTGACTCTGAGCTAAGTGCCAGTTTCAAATACTCCTTGGTGAGTGTGTAGGTTTTGCCGGAACCGGCGGAGGAAGAGTAGATTTTAAACAAGTGATGAGTGATTAGTGATGAGTGATGACCGGGCTGGCGCACCAGTGATGAATTTACGCAAAAAAGGCAGACTTGCGCCTGCCTTTTTTTGAATCATTTATAGATTTTTAGTACTGTCCAACATCCAACATCCAACATCCAGCGTCCAGCATCCAGCGTCCAACATCCCCTTACAAATTTAACCGCACGCCGCCGGAGACGTTGGGGCTGATGAAGAAGGGGCCGGGTAGGAGTTCGACGTACACACCGCCTTCGAGGAAAATCGAGAGACGGCCGTCGGGCAGGAAGTATTCGAAACCGCCGAGGCCCGAGCCGCCGAGCGAGATATTGCTGACGTGCTTGATTGGCTGGTTTTGCAGATTATCAGGATAGTAACGGCGGCTGTTGACCTGCGGGCCAAAGCCGTAGTAAATGTGCGCTAGTTCCGAGTTAAAAAGTGAGTTATGCCACAAATAATGCGCCTGGAACGAAATTCCCGTGTTTTTATACAAGCCCCTTCGGTATTCGCGGTTATTGGCCAGTATCCCGCCGTACGAGCCGATAGTCACGTCGATGGCGTTGACGTTGTTGAAATACTTGCGGATGTTGACGCCAGTTGGTTCACCGAGTTTGAAGCCGACCGCCCAGTTATCGTATTGGGCGTGGGCCAAAGTCACTGCCAAAAAGCAAAAAAGGGTAAGCGTTATTTTTTTCATAGATACAAATGGGTTAATCCATTCTAAGACAAATCGGCGGCACCAAACCACTACGCAGAAACGGATTTTTGCGCAAATTTACGCAATGCGCGGACTAATACCGCATTTTCAATCGCCGTGCCCACCGTAATTCTCAGACAATCATGGCACAAAATCACTTTGCTGCGATCCCGCACAATGATTTTACCGTCGATTAGGTACTTCATTGTATCGGGGGCATTTTCAAATTGCACCAAAAGGAAATTGGCGTCCGAAGGGTGAATCTTGACAACCAGCGGCAATTCGTCTAATTGGCTGCTCAGATTCGCCCTTTCGGCCAGGATTTCCCGAACCATGTCATTTTTTTCTACTTCGTTGTCGAGAGCGTTGTACAAAAGCGCTTGGGTCGGGCCGCCCAGGTTGTAGGGCGGTTTTATTTTGTCCAAAATAGCGATCAATTCCGGCGAAGCAAAGCACATTCCTAACCGTAGCGAGGCCAGGCCCCAGGCTTTGGAGAAGGTTTGTAGAACCACCAAGTTGGGGAATTCCGCCAGCTTCTGCGTCCAGGAAGCCGTGTCGGCAAAGTCGATGTAAGCTTCGTCCACCACTACCAGGCCATTGAAATTTTTCAATAGCGACTCAATCGCTTCGTCCTGCACCAGATTGCCCGATGGATTATTAGGCGAACAAACCCAAATGAGTTTAGTAGAAGGCTGAACACTAGCTAAAACCTCTTTTGTATCGATCTGATTATCATCAGTCAAAGGTACTTTGATTAAAGAAATGTCATTGATCGAAGCACTCACCTCGTACATTCCGTAGGTAGGCGGCAGGATGATGATCGAGTCCTGTCCCGGCACGCAGGTCGCTCGAATGAGCAGGTCGATGGCTTCGTCGCTGCCGTTGCCCAGGAAA
>JBBSKK010000603.1:0-2038 GCA_038256395.1 Cytophagales bacterium
AGCCAGCATGAACAACATCTGCGTGCCGTGAATGAATGTCGCCAGCGTCACGCCGTCGGCCTGGGTCAGGCCGTACAAAATCATAACGTTGCCGACCAGCAAATGGTACGCCCCGATGCCGCCCTGCGTGGGGGCCGTCATGCCGATGGCACCAATGACCAGCACCGTCAGCCCGGCCAGCGGCCCGAGTTCGGCTGTTTCGGGAATGCAGAAAAACAGCACGTAAGAAACCAAGTAATAGAAAACCCAAATCAACAAAGTGCTGAATATGAATAGCCCCGGACTGCGCAGCTTACGGATGCTGAGGACGCCCTCCGCCATACCTTTCATGAAATCGACGATTTTGGCAACCAAGGCATTTGCCAAAAGCTTATCCCGCAGGTCTTTGTTTTTTACTACATAAATCACGGCCAACATCGCGATAACTACGGCCACACCCGCCACGATGAGCAGCACATTCGGCCCGGTTGAAGCGTCGCTGCCGCCGACTTTCCCGCCAAAAAATTCCAGAAAAAACTGACTCAATCGGTCGAATTCCAGTATAAAGTTTAGACCAATCAGCACCAGCAGCGTCAGCACGTCGAACACGCGCTCGGCCACCACGGTACCGAAGCTGAGATTGACGGGGACTTTTTCCAATTTATAAAGCGTCCCGCAGCGCGTCACCTCGCCCATGCGCGGCACGATGTAGTTGGCAAAATAACCCGTAAGTACAGAGGTAGTGGAGTCAAAAAGTCCGGGACGGTAGCCCAGCGGTTCGAGCAGCATCTGCCAGCGCCAAGCGCGGGTGATGTGCGCCATCAGCAATAAAACGCACGAAAGCGCAATCCAACGCCAGTCAGCCGCCTGTAGCCGCTCCCACATAGCCGCCAGGTCGATATCCTTGAACACCAGCCAAAGCAAACCACCCGCGAGGAGCAGGGAAATGGTGTATTTGAGAGCATTGTTCATTTTTTTGTGTAATTGTTGAATCGTGTAATCGTGTAATTGAGGTTGAGTTGTTCTTTGTTCATTTGTTTTAATATTTGTTAGTGAATGGATACGATTACTTGCCTAGGTGGCGCGTTGCTTACACGATTTAACAGTAAAACAAAAAACAGCAATTACACAATTCAACAGTTCAACGATTACACAACCAAATTCCCTTCCCCCGGAAACACCACTCTGGGCTTAAAGGTCTTCGATTCTTCTTCCGACATCGTGCCGTAGGCGATGATGATGACCACGTCGCCGACTTGCGCCTTGCGGGCGGCGGCGCCGTTGAGGCAGACGATGCCCGAACCGCGTTCGCCCTTAATTGCGTAGGTCACGAGGCGCTCGCCGTTGTTATTGTTCACGACGTGAACCTGTTCGTTTTCGAGAATTCCCACCGCATCCAGCAAATCCTCGTCGATGGTGATGCTGCCGACGTAGTTCAGCTCGGCCTGCGTTACCTTCACGCGGTGAATTTTGGACTTCATCAGGGTAATTTGCATGATGTTTTTTTTCTAAAAATCTAATTCTACGCGCTTCTGACGCTAAAAATCCGCCAAAGCTACGCCTAATATTCCCTCTCCCAAAACACGACCGCAAAATGGCTAGTTCGGCGTTCAACGATTTACAGGGCTAAACGAATCGACGGAAAAGCTATTTTCCCTAACTTCGGGCCTCCATTTGACTTTGGAAGCATTCCAGGCGAATTAGAACTGAATTTCCTAGGTTGCGGAAGCTATTCACTTTCAACTCTCAACTTTCAACTAAATGAAGGCTTACCACATGAACACCCCCTGGATCGATTCGCCCTTCTTTGAGCAGGAACTGGCAGAATCTCCCCTGGACGAAGCCACCAAGGAAATGGCCCGTCAATATTCGGAGCGCGGCTATCTCATCATGGAAACCGGACTGCCGGAAAGCACCTTCGACCGCATCGTCGAGCTGCTCGCCCCCCACTACAACGACCCGAGGATTCAGGATGCCTGGAAAATCACGCCGCTGGTGAAGGAGGTGGCGGGCTGCAAGCCGATCATGGATATGCTCCGAATCCTGTACCGCCGCGAGC
>JBBSKK010000604.1:0-2029 GCA_038256395.1 Cytophagales bacterium
CGCGTAAACTACGTGGGTTTCATTTTCAAAAGCTTCCAGTAGGTCGGCTATCATTTCTCCCGAAAGCCCAGAAAAATCTAAAATACTGAAATCTGACTTTGAAAGGTCAAAAATTCCGACGGTTCTGATTCGTACTTGCTTATCGTCAACGAATAAAAAATCAGTCAGCGAGTCCCAAAAGGGTTTACTCAAGTTATCGGCGTCACTATCGACGTCTTTGTTGTAAAAATAGAAAAGTGTTCCGTACAGATCAACCTTCATTTGGGTATGAGAGGGGTGATAATCTCTAAAAGATGCCCTAATTGACTCCTTATATTTGTCTCGCTTTGCGACGGATGATTTTCTCCAACTATTGTAAGATTTTGGTTGTCTCTTGAAGATAAAATTGAACATCGGCTGTGCTGATTGCTTGTCTGTCAAGATTCTGGTATCCGTCGGCTAGGCTGGAACCCCGCTTTGTGAACGCCAATGACAGTCATAAAGTTACGATAAGTGCAACCGTAATGTTATTCACTTGCGGTATGAAAAGAAACTGCCAGCTTTCAACTACTTGCAACGGACAGTTTTGCGCGTACCCAGCGCACAAGCTCTATTGCCTGGCTCTGCTAGCTACTGCCTTCGAATTCAGTAGAAAATCTCTATACTTCCCCTTTTTGAACTACTCAAAACCAAAAGCATTCACCCCCGATGAAGAAACTACTGTTTGCCGCCCTGCTTGGGTCTCTGCCAATTCTGTCAGTATTTTCCCAAGGCAACAATAAGCAACTCGCACCCCGCCGCAATGTCCTGCTCATTGCCGTGGACGACCTCGACAACCACCTGGGCTGCTACGGCGACCCGCTCGTCAAGTCACCCAACATCGACCGTCTGGCGAGGCGCGGCGTTCGCTTCGATCGTGCTTACTGCCAGTTTCCGTTGTGCAGCCCCAGCCGCACGGCCCTGCTCACGGGGCTGCGGCCCGACTCGTCGCGGGTCTATGACCTGAAAACCCACTTCCGCACCACCGTCCCCGATGTGGTGACGCTGCCGCAGCACTTCAAGAACCAGGGCTATTTCGTGGCGCGGGTGGGTAAGCTTTACCACTACGGTGTGCCGGGCGACATCGGCACCGATGGCCTGGACGACGCGCTTTCCTGGACCACCGTCCGCAACCCCAAGGGCCGCGACAAAGCCGAGGAAAACCTCATCACCAATCTCACGCCGGGGCGCGGGCTGGGTTCGTCGCTGTCGTACCTGGCCGCCGATGGCACCGACGAGGAGCAAACCGACGGGATGGTGGCTACTGAGGCGGTGAAGCTGATGGAGCAGGGGAAAGACAGCCCTTTCTTTCTGGCGGTGGGCTTCTTCCGTCCGCACTGCCCTTACGTGGCTCCAAAGAAGTACTTCGACCTGTATCCCCAAAACAAAATCCCCCTCCCGGCGCACTCGCCCGGCGACACCACACAGTACCCGCGCGAGGCGTTTTTTACCTACCCTTTCAACTGGGGGCTGGACGAAGCCCAAAGGCGCGAAGCCATACGGGCCTATTACGCGTCCATCTCTTTTATGGACGCGCAGGTAGGCCGGGTGCTGGACGCGCTGGATCGGCTTGGCCTGGCCGAAAATACGATCGTGGTGCTGTGGAGCGACCACGGCTATTTGCTCAGCGAACACGGCCAGTGGATGAAGCAGAGCCTGTTTGAGGAAGCGGCGCGGGTGCCGATGATTGTGGCCGCGCCGGGCATGAAGGGTATCGGCGGGGCCAGTCCGCGCACGGTGGAGTTGCAGGACATTTACCCGACGATTACCGACTGGTGCCGGGTCGGGACACCCGCCCGCGTGGCCGGGAACAGTCTGTTGCCGCTGCTCGCTAATCCAAAAATGACCTGGGATCATCCGGCGATTACGCAGACCATCCGAAAAAACGGCATGGGACGCAGCATCCGTACCGAGCGCTGGCGTTATTCGGTTTGGGAGGATGGCGAGGGGGCCGAGGAATTGTACGACCATGACAAAGATCCCTACGAGTTGAAAAATTTGGCGCAGGAGC
>JBBSKK010000605.1:0-2012 GCA_038256395.1 Cytophagales bacterium
AGTAATCACTTTTTTATCAACCAAATCCCGATATACTCTATCTACTTTTAAACACGAGGTTTCTATTTCGGGTAATTTGAACCCCAAAATATAAATCGTGGTGATGGGCAGCACCGTTTTTCGGTCGTCGACCAGGCCTTCTTTTTTATACTGTTCGCCCAGATAATTCCTGAAACGCATTAAGTCGAACAGATTCTTTGCTTTCTGAATCTCGATCAGAACTTTTTTCAGTTCACCCGTTTCGGTTCTGATGGTCGCCACAAAGTCGAGCCGGAAAATCGTAAGCACAGGCAGAGAATTCGTGTAGGTGAATTCCTGCGGCTTGACCTCGACGGATTCGATGGTTTGATCCAAAAGCGTCCCGATGAAAAACTTCGCAATGCGATTGTCTTCCATAAGACGCTTAAAAACAACATCGTAAATAGGATTGGCGATTACCATAGTTTTTCATTTTGAAAGGCAATTGTTTGCTTTTTACTATAAGTACCGCCCCGGCTCCTCAGATATTTGTATTCTCCGGGTACTTTCTGGCTACCTCAACAACTCTACAACAAAACCATTAAACAGCAATTCAACGATTACACGATTACACGATTACACAAATCAACAAATCAAAGCTCCCCAATCTGCCCATACATCTCCTTCAGCTTCGGGTCGCGTTCGTTGCTGCGAATGTCCTTGCGGATGGCGGCAACGCCCTGAATGTCGGTGAGGAGGCCAAGTACCTGGTAGGCCCCGAAGCGGACGAAATAGGCGGGGTTGTTACGGGCCATGCTTTCCAGTACCGGGATGCTGCGCCGCTGCAGGTCAGAAGGGGATTTTATGAGGTATTTGCCAAAAACCTGTAAAAAATTATAACGGTCGGAGGGGTTCATGTCCTCCATTTTTTTGAGGAACCAGTCGTAGCGCTCCGGCGTGGCGAGTCCGGCGTAGTAGTTGCCGACGGAGGCCACGATGGCGTCGTTGCGCGAGTCTTCGAAGCGCTTAGCGATGTCGGCGGCATCCTCCGGCTTGCGCATCAGGAAGGCGTCGAGGGCGACTGAAACTACCAAATAAGAACTGTCGTCGAGGGCTTCGCGGAAGAGGGGCATATTGGCGTCGTCGCCGAAGGAGGCTAGCGTCAGAATCGCCTCGGTGCGTACCAGCGAGTTGGGGTCGGTGCGGGCGTGGCTTTGAAGGAGCCGCTCGGCCTCGGCGAACTCCGGCCCGTCGTAGGCTGAGAAGTTAGCCACCGCCATCTGTCGAATTTTCCAAAAGGGATCGGACATGGCCGCCAGCATCAGCTTTCTAATTTCGGGATCGCTGAGCTGGCCTTCAAGGTGCGTCAGGGCATCGTAGCGGGAGAGGAATTTATCAGCGTGGTAAAACTGGTAAATCCACTCGTTGCGGCTGCGCTCCGTGTCGATGATACCGAGCAACTGCGTTTCGCTGTCGAGGATGACCAGTTCGGGTTTGTATTTGGCGGGAAATTCCAGCGTTTGCTTCGCCTTGTCGATCACCACATTGTAGCGCGTTTTGACGCTGTCCAGCCACACATCCACTTTGAGTGGCAAACGGTACACCGTCGAGGCTAATGTGTCCTGCAACTGCGTGACTTTCAGGCTGACGGTTTTGTTGGCCCCCGAATATTCCTGTTCCACTTTCAGCACTGGGTGGCCCGGCGTGAGGAACCATTGGTCGAAAAACCAGTTCAGGTCTTGGCCCGTGACTTGCTCGAAAGCCATGCGCAGGTCGGATATTTCCGCCGTGCAATACTTGTGTTTTTTAAAATAGACCTGCAACGATTCAAAAAACGCCTCGTCGCCCACTAGCTTGCGCAGCATGTGCAGCACCCGGCCGCCCTTGGCGTAGGAGTGGCTATCGAACATATCCTCCTTGTCTTTGTAGAAATACCGCACGATGGGTACTTTCTTTTGGTCGGCCTCGCCAAGGTAGTTCTTCAATTCCTGCAAATGCTTCCAGTCGGCGGCGGCGGCACCGGTGTAGTACTCGGCCCAGAGATACTCGGCGTA
>JBBSKK010000606.1:0-2005 GCA_038256395.1 Cytophagales bacterium
ATCTTGACGGCTTCCTCCGTGTAACGTTTCACGATGGTATTCTGGTCGGCGGGACGCTGAATCACGGTGGTGTCGCGCATCAGGGGTACCTGAAAGTACTCGATTTTGGGTTGGCCGAAAGCAGTCTTGCGATCTACGTCGTTGACCTTATCCATGTCGTTGCTGTACGGAATGCCGAGGTAGCTGTCGAAGCCGTGGCTGGTGGGCAGGTAGGCGGGCAGGTGGCCCAGGTGCCACTTACCGATGGCCGCTGTGCGGTAGCCTTTTTTCTTCAAATGCCGGGCAATCGTGATTTCACTTTGCGGCAGGCCGTCGTCCGAATCCGGGAACAGCACCCGCCGCTTGTCGCTGAACATGCCGCTGCGGATCGGCAGCCGCCCCGTCATCAGGGCGGCGCGGGAGGGCGTGCAGACATTGGCCGCCACGTAGAAGCTCGTCCATTTCTGCCCCTCGGCGGCCATGCGGTCCAGGTTGGGCGTCTTGATGGTCGGGTGACCGAAGCAACCTAAATCGCCATAGCCCTGGTCGTCGGTAAAAATGATGATGAAGTTAGGTGACGGCGCTTTTTGAGCCAAGGCCCCGCTGACCGTAGTCGTGCAAGCCAACGCCCAAACTAAAAATGCCAGCATGGTCGGGTTAGGTAAAAACCGCTTTTGGCAAGATTCATATTTCAAATTGGTAAGGCAGGAAATTAGCATAATTTAGAATGGATCTCAGTATAGATTATTGATTTTGAGTTTTTTATAAAAAACAACGGCTGTAAAAAGCCCGCTGTTGGCTAATTAAGGCAAAAATTTGAAAAAACTATTCATATTTTGCCACAAATTACAAATCCGTCATTATCCATTGTCAACTATCAATCGCACCGGCGACCCGGGATCCGTTAAATAAATGGGACTCCTATCAGAAATAAAGAAAAAAGCGCTCACCGTCAAGGAGCAAGTGCGCCCCAGCACCGAGTTCGACCCTACGACCATACCGTGGATCGACCACAGCGATGCCGACATTGCCGCCTTCGTTCAGGACTTTAAGCCCCGCTTCCCGCTGACTTTCGGCCTGGAAGAAAAGCTACGGTTCTGGCAGAAGAATGGCTACGTGATTCTGGAAAAGGTCATTCCGCAAGAACTGCTCGACACGTACTGGGATGACGTAGAGGAACTCATCGAGCATCCCGAAAAGTACAAGCTGATGACGCGCATCGACCTGCCGAAGTTCGAGCCGATTCAGGAGAGGCTGATCAAGGATTTTCCCAAAGAAGACTTGAAAGGCAAGTACGTCAAGCTCAACGACTTCCACCAACTGTCGGAAACGGGCAAGAACCTGATGACCCACCCGGCTATCGTCAATTTCCTGGAAGCGATCTTCCAGCAGCAGGTGGTGGTGATGCAGAGCCTGACCTTCATGTTCGGTAGCCAGCAGCCCACGCACCAGGATTTTCCCTGGGTGACGGCCAAAATTCCCAGCCACCTGGCGGCGGCCTGGATTCCGCTGGAAAACATTACTGCCGACTCCGGCCCGTTGTATTACTACGTCGGTTCGCACAAGCTGCCGAAGTTCAATTTCGGCAACGGCATCCTGTCCAACGAGCGTTCCACACGCAACGCGCTGGAATTTGCCGACTATCTGGACAAAAACTGTCCGGCTCACGGCTTCCAGAAGGAAACGCTGCTCATCGAGCGGGGCGATGTCCTGATCTGGCACGCAGCCCTGGCCCACGGCGGCGGCCTCATCACCAACCCCGACAGCACCAGGAAATCTTACGTCTGCCATTATTCTACCCAAAAGGCCCTGCCCTTCCACCGCTATAATCCCCACGCTACGCCAAAGGAGCAGAAGTACCACGGCATGGTGATTTATGAGCATCCCGAGTTTGGGGATCAGGAGAATATTTTGAAGGCGGAGTAAAGTCGATCAAGGCACCAAACACCCGGAACTGAGGCAGAGTCGGTGTTGTAGGAAGGCGCTTTGGGGAGGGTCTGAGGAGACTCAGACCAGGGTGATGGAA
>JBBSKK010000607.1:0-1983 GCA_038256395.1 Cytophagales bacterium
CCTCGGCTTTCACGCTCGACAATTTGAAAAAATACAAAACGGTGGTGTTCCTGAACACGACGGGCGACATCCTGGATTCCGGCCAGCAAGCGGCCTTTGAGGCGTACATTCGCGGTGGCGGCGGTTGGCTGGGCATCCACTCGGCGGCGGACACCGAGTACGAATGGCCGTGGTACAACAAACTGGCGGGGGCGTATTTCCTCAGCCACCCCAAGCAGCAGAGCATGGATGTCATCGTCTGGAATAAGGTGCATCCCACAACGAGTTTTCTACCCAATATGTGGCGGCGGTTCGATGAGTTGTACAATTACAAAAGCATTCAGCCCGGCATCATCGTACTGGCCACGCTGGACGAAACCAGCTACGAAGGCGGCGTAAACGGGCGGATGCATCCGTTCATCTGGTACCACGAGTTCGAGGGCGGACGCGCCTACTACACTGGCGGCGGCCACACCGACGAATCATACGTGGAGCCGCTGTTCGTGAAGCACCTACTGGAAGCCCTAAAATGGACTATGCGCCGCACCAAATAGCCTATTACACGACCATCTTCTCGATCAGCAGCATGAAAATGTGAATGACCTTGATGTGGATTTCCTGAATGCGATCCGCGTACCCGAAATGGGATACGCGGATTTCCACGTCCGCCAGCCCCGCCAGCTTCCCCCCATCTTTTCCTGACAAAATAACCACCTTCATGCCCTTGGCGCGGGCGGTTTCCACGGCCCGAATGATATTGGCCGAATTGCCGCTCGTGCTGAGTCCGAGCAGCACGTCGCCCGACTGTCCCAGTCCTTCGACGAAGCGCGAAAACACAAACTCGTAGCCAAAATCATTGCTCACGCAGCTCAGGTGGCTGGGGTCCGAAATGGCAATGGCGGGCAGAGCGCGGCGGTTGTCGCGGTAGCGGCCCGTGAGTTCCTCGGCGAAGTGCATGGCGTCGCAGTGCGAGCCACCGTTGCCGCAGGAAATGATCTTATGGTTATCCAGAATGGCTTCGGCCATCAGCGTGGCGGCTTTTTCAATTGCCGCGAGCTGAGCCGGATCGGCCAGGAAGGCATCCAGCACACGCCGGGCTTCGGTGAGTTCTTGATTGATTATTTGGAGGTTTGAGGTTGATTCACTCATAGGTACAGTTCGGTATTTTTTGGATAAACGGGATCATTTCTCCAACAAACCCTTCACTTTCGGCAAAGCTTCCTTAGCCCACAAACCGTACATCTTACCCGAAAAATGCAGGTCGTCGGAAGCAAACATACTGGGGTCGTTCAGGCCCAAGCGGGAAATGGGCGTAATGTCGATGAACAGAATGCCCGCTTTTTCGGACTCTTCCTTGGCCACGGCGTTGAAGGCGTCGATTTCGCGGGCGATTTTGGCGCGGTCGCTGCCTTTGCCGAAGGGCGACACGCCCCAGTCGGGAGTCGAGAGGACGAAGACGCGTTTTTTGTTGCCCTTGGCAAACTTCACACTGGTATCCAGCAGACTGCGGAATTCTGTGCGGTAGCGCTCGATGGACTGGCCCCGGTACTGGTTATTGACGCCGATCAGCAGCGAAACCAAATCATACGTCTTGTCATTTTTGGCCTGAGCGATGCCGACGGCTAATTCAGCGGTAGTCCAGCCCGTACGGGCGATAATGTCCGGTAGAGCCACGGCCAGTCCGTCTTTGCGCAACATTTCGGCCAACTGCACCGACCAGCGGTCGGGTTCCGGCACGCTTTCGCCGATGGTGTAGGAGTCGCCCAGCGACAGGAAACTGATGCCGCGCGCGGAGTCGGTTGGCGTGGGTAGGGAAGGCGTGGCGGGCGAATTGTTGGAAGTGCAGGCCAGGCAAAAAAGGGCTATTCCTGTGAGGATGGAGGTCAAATTCATACTGCTTCGGCTTTGTCGAGTTTAAAAGTAAAGGTAGTGCCTTTGCCGGGCTTGGACATCACGGCGATTTTGGAGCCGTGGCCGTTGAGGATGTGCTTCACGATGGCCAGG
>JBBSKK010000608.1:0-1954 GCA_038256395.1 Cytophagales bacterium
GGCCTTGGTAATTTTTTCCTTCCCGTTTTTGTCCAGCTTTATGTCTTGCGCCACTTCCAGGGGCGTCCACCAGCCATCCTGCGAAAAAGGCGGGTTGGCGATCACGCGGTCGAAGACCATCAGCTCGTTGTCTTCGCTTTTGTGCCGGGGGTCGGTGAGCGTGTCGCCCTTGCGCAGGTCGGCGCTGTCGTAGTTGTGCAGCAGCATATTCATCTTGCCAATGGCCCAGGTACCCAGGTTTTTCTCCTGGCCGTAGAGCGCGATGTTGACGTTGCTGCCGATGGTGCCCTCGGGCAGCGCGGCCACGTACTTGGCCGACTCGATGAGCATCCCGCCGCTGCCCGCCGTGGGGTCGTACACCTTCATGCGGGGCTGGGGCCGGAGGAGTTGCACGATGGTTTGGACTACGGCGCGGGGGCTGTAAAACTCGCCGCCCTTCTTCCCGGCGTCGTCGGCAAACTGCTTGATGAGGTACTCGTAGGCGTCGCCGAGCAGGTCGGGCGTGTAGAGGTCGCGGTTCATGAGCGAGTAGCGGTTGAAGTGGCTCAGCAGCCGCTGCAGTACTTCGTCGCTCAGCTTTTCCTTATCGCCAAACTTGGTGGCGGTCAGCACGCCTTCCAGCGAATTGGTGCCTTTGTTGTTTTCGCGCTCGATGGCGGCAAAGGCAATATCCAAGGCAATGCCGATGTTCTCGGTCACTTTTTTCAGCGCCGACCAGCGGGCTTCCGGCGGGATTTTAAAGTAGGGTTCTTCCTCGGCTTCGTCGCGCGAAATCCCTTCCCGGGCCATGATGGCTTCCACTTCTTCGGCGTACACGTCGTTGGCGCGTTTCAGAAAAAGCAGTCCGAAGATATAGTTCTTAAAATCAGAGGAGTCGATGGACCCGCGCAGGATATTGGCCGAATCCCAGAGCCAGGATTCGAGGGTGGAGAGGTCTAGTTGGGGCATAAATGGGGATTTGTGGAAGGAGCCAAGGTACGAAAATATCCGTTTTGGCACAGTTCTTTGCGCACATCCATCCTATTACATAAACTACCTCTAAACAAAAAAATAATGTCAAAGCATAAGAAACAGTTCGGTGTGTGGATGGATTCGCGGAATGCCATCGTCGTGGGCAGAAAAGATATCGACGAAGGAGATTTCGTCATTCTGGATCACGTGAAGCACGAAGGCGTCGATAGTAATTCAAACGAAAATGCCGCTAATAATCAGGAAATTACCTTGACCCATAAATTCTTCAAGGCTATCCTCACGACGGTACCCAACATGGACGAAGTACACGTGACGGGCACCGGGCAGATTCAGGAGCAGTTTATTCATTTCCTGGCCGACACGGCGCAGTACAAAAACATGAAGTCCACCGACAGTACGTCAAACAAAATGAGCGACGAGGCTTTCGTGGAATACATCAGCGAGCATTTTCATTGATTGAAAAGCTTTCTTAGTAGCAAGAAATCCGGGCCATTGGTCTGGATTTTTTTTCGTTCTAAAGCGTCTTGCTACCCAATCCTAAAATCCCCGTAGTACTTGACTCGGAAAATCGACTCAACTGGCAGAAGTACCCTAAAGCCTACCACCACAAATCCGAAACATCATTTCTCGAATGGTTTCCCTAGCTTTACAAAAAGCCAACAGCACCCGATGGAACCCGTTTCAAAAGCCCTTGGTCTCAAAACCGAACTCGACACCCTGCGTCCGCTCGACCCGGAGCAGGGCGACAGGATCATGCAGAAATTCCGGCTCGACTGGAATTATCATTCCAATCATCTGGAAGGAAATTCCTTGACCTTTGGTGAGACAAAAGCGCTGATTCTCTTCGGCATAACGGCCCAAGGTAAGCCGCTGAAAGATCATCTGGAAATAGAAGGTCACAATCAAGCCATCGAATGGGTGTTGGATATAGTGGATGGAGAATATAACAGAAATAGACGAAATAGTAAAGTCGGAACTAAAA
>JBBSKK010000609.1:0-1922 GCA_038256395.1 Cytophagales bacterium
AGACGGGTAGGACGATGCGCCCGGATTTCAGTTGGGTGGCGCGGTCGTTATTCATGACAAAGTACCCTGGTTGGTCGGTGATGCAGGGCTGGGGTTGGCTCCACGTTCGGGCTTCGTCGGCGGAGTAGCGGACGTAGGGAATGTTGTCGCTGCGCGAATTTTTTCGGGCATAGAATAGCGCGATGCGGTCATCGTGCAGCCGCAGTAGCGAGACGGACATGACGTTCATTTTACCTTCGTTCTTCACCACTAATTCATCCTCCTGCGTCCAAGTTTGGCCGCCGTCGGCGGAGGTGCGGGCCACCAAGTCCGCCGGGGCGAAGTCGCTGCCGCCTTGGCCGGAATACTTGCAGTAAATGAACAGGATGCGGCCGTCTTTGAGCGTGACGAAGTCGCCTTCGCTGTTGCGGGGGTTGTTGTCGTGGGCGTGGAGGTCTAGGACGATTTGCTTGGGCAGGTTGTGCTGGGCGTGGGCGGTTTGGAAAATGACGAGAACACAGAGAAAAGAAGCGAAAGCTATTTTCATGACATCGGTAATGTGTTTTCTCCTTTTATTAATCGCTCAACCCAACTGATCTATTCGCCAGATCGACGTAGCAACCCGGGCCATTTGTCGCTGCCGGGCGGCAATTTGGCTCACGCCCCAATTTCCGGGGTACAGCTCCGCGATTTTTTGAGTAATGATAAATTCGCTTTCGCTGTAAACCGGAACCTTTACATCGTAGGCCGCATTGCCCAAATCACGGTTGGCCCCGGCGTTCATGATCGTCATATTTCCCAGCCGATACACGAATTGCTCGTGGTCCTGATCGCCGACCTCCTCCCAGCCCTCGGCTGGATGCTCGGGCAGGATATGCTCGATGTTGTAGCGGTCGCTTTCAAATTCGTAGTCGATGCCCGATTCCTGGCCTTCGAGTTTGAAAAGCAGGTAACGGACGATGAGCCGATTCCGCGATTGGGTGGTTTTCAGAATCTTTTCTTCAAAAGAAGTACGGAAAGTCGCGTCGTTGGGGTAAAGCGCCGTCAACTCGTTGATAATCTGAGCCAAGGTGGTAAACCTGTCCGCCGAAATTCCTTCGGCCAGTTGGGTATAGACCCTTTCCTGCTCGTTGGCGGGTTGATTGCCAATGACATTGTACCGAAAGGATAGAATACTGACCACCCGCAAAAGTCTGGTAAAATCCGCCTCGTCCAGCACACGGTAGGCACTCATAAGCAGTGGATAAACCTGCCGAACGTTGAACATCCGTAGTTCTTTGATATACAGGCGCTGCCGGGATTGCCACAACTCATCTTCGGGCTTCGACAAAGCCACGTACACGTCCACATCCGTTTCCATTTCCCGCAAGATATTGAAAACCGCCGCCCGATCCCGGATGCGGTCCCGGATGCGTTTGTACAGTTCGGCGTGGCGCAAAAACTTGTGGCGGCTGTTCCAGTGTACCCGCAGGAAATCGGGGAAACTCTCGCTGCCCAGCCGGGAAACCAACCGATCCCAGCGGTCGTCGAGTTGGTTGAGTTCGTGTTCATTTTCCCGCAACGTGGCATTATCCTGCCGATTGACGACCTGGAAAAGGTAGTTTTTGAGCAAGTCGGTGGACGACAGCTTCACGCCCCGCGCGTTTAGTGTTTCAAAAACTTTGTAGGCGTTCAGCTCGTCGCTGACGGTGATGACCGTGAAAAACAACTTGTCCGAGAGCTGGTCGATGAAGCCAGCCAGGGCTTCCCCCGTCTTGTAATTCTGCCCGATGCGGCTATCGAACCAGTCGAACGCCTTGCGCATGAGGTGCTCGGTGGCTTTCAGGCCGCCGGCCTTGAACAGCGCGCTGCCGTGGCGCATCAGGGTCCAGCGGAAGTAATCGCGCCAAAGCATCTCCACCCACAACCAGTGGGTGGAGTCATTGCGCTTGTACTGTGCCTCA
>JBBSKK010000610.1:0-1879 GCA_038256395.1 Cytophagales bacterium
CGAAGCCATGTATTCCTTGAAAAGTCCGAAGGCGGAGGCGTAATGCGCCGCCTTCGAGGCTTCGAGAATGGTCCATTCCATCGGCGGTCAGTCGATCCAACTGAATTCGTAGGCCAATTCCGGCACCTTGGTGCGGTCGGCGATGCGGCGCAGGCGGGCGGGCAGGGCCACCAGGTAGTCGCGGGCCTTCTCGGCGCTATCATTGAGTTCGCGCATACCCTCGACTTTCCAGTCTTTGAGCAAGGATTCCAGAATATCGATGTAGTCGTTGGTCGTGTACACGCCGAGTCGCTGGGCGGCGTCGGAAAAATGGGCGTAAGTGTCACCCATCTTGACGCCGGTTTCGCGCAGGAAGTGGGCGGGCATCACGATTTTTTTCTTCATCATATCCTCAAAAGCCAGCATCATTTCGGAAGCATCCACCTCAAAAATATTGCTCACAAAAGCTTTGTAAGCCTTAGCGTGGCGTAGCTCGTCCCCAGCAATGACGCCACAAATCTTGGACAAATGCGGATTTCCAAAATCTTTGGCGAGTGTACCCGTGCGGCGGTGCGACACGTTGGTGGCCAGCTCCTGGAAGGAGGTGTAGATGAAATTGCGGTACGGATCGCGCCCGGTCCCGATATCGAAACCATCGGCGATGAGGTACTGCGTACTCACTTCCATCTGGCGCATATTCACGCGGCCCGAGAGGTAGAGGTACTTGTTGAGCAGGTCGCCGTGGCGGTTTTCTTCGGCAGTCCAGGAGCGCACCCACTGCGCCCAGCCGTGCGGCTCGTTGAGCTGGTCGACGCCCACAACGTCCATGAGCCACGATTCGTAGGTAGGCAGGGCTTCTTCGGTGATGGTGTCCCCGATCAGGACAGCTACGTAATCGTAGGGCAATTCGCGGCAACTTTCCTGCAATAGCTTTACTTCGGCGATAAAATTATCTTGCGTGGAATCGGGCAGCATATCCTGGGGTTGCCAGTTCAATTCGACCGGGCGAAGGTATTGGCTCAGCAGCGTGTCCAGTTTCTGGCCCACAAACTGCATGACTTCCTTGCGGGCGGCGGGGAGTTCGGTTTGCATGATGATAGTTGATTATGGTGGAATAGACAAAGGTCGTAACAACGATTTAAGGTACGCAATATCTGCCAAATTTCGTAATCTAAACGCCTTTCCCGTAATTTTGCCAAAAACTATAACCTGTGAAAAAAGTTCTGGATTACTTTCTCAGCGTCGTCTATCTGCTGTTTTTCGGCCTGATGCTACTGATTTTTCACGTCGTGCAGCTTGTCGCCTACAATATTTTTGGCAAAGAAGCCCACAAAAAGACGGTCGTCTGGTTCAATTTTTGCCTGGTACACGGCTGGTACCTGACGGGAAGCCACGTACATTTCGAGCAACGCGCCACGCTGCCCCGGCCAGGTGAACGCCCCATCATCTTCGTGGCCAATCACCAAAGCATGTTCGACATTCCGGGACTTATCTGGTTTTTGCGAAAATACTACCCGCTTTTTGTTTCAAAAATTGAGTTGGCGAGCGGCATTCCCGGCATATCCTATAACCTCCGCATAGGCGGCGCGGCCCTCATCGACCGAAAAGATGGCAAAAAAGCCGTGGTCGAAATCGCCAGACTCGGCCAGCGCATCCACGACGCCAAGGGTTCGGCGGCCATTTTCCCCGAAGGAACTCGCTCCTCCTCCGCCAAAATGAAGCCCTTCGCCGCCGGAGGGCTCATGGCTCTGCTCAAAAAATGCCCCGATGCACTGGTGGTGCCCGTCGTCATTCAGGGAACCGGAAAGTTCAACCCGAAAGGCCTGTTTCCCCTCACTTCCTTTACCAGAATGTCCTGGACAGTATTGCCCGGCATCGAACCCACCGGAAAAACCCTGGA
>JBBSKK010000611.1:0-1691 GCA_038256395.1 Cytophagales bacterium
CCGCTTCGTGGCCGACCAGTCGCCCGATGCTTACGCGAAAATGATCGACCGCTACCTCGCTTCGCCCGCCTACGGCGAGCGCATGGCCGTGGACTGGATGGACGTGGCCCGCTATACCGACAGCGACGGCTACCTCGACGATAAGCACCGCGACCTCAGCCCCTGGCGCGACTGGGTGATTCAGGCTTTTAATAAAAACATGAGCTACCAGCAGTTCGTGACCTGGCAGTTGGCGGGCGATTTGGTCAAAAACAAAAACAAGGAAAGTGTGCTGGCAACGGCCTTCAACCGGCTCCACCGCCGCAATTCGGAGGCGGGGATCATTTACGAGGAGTTCCGGGTCGAGTACGTGGCCGACCGGGCCAATACACTCGGTAAGGCTTTCCTGGGGATGTCGGTGGAATGCGCCCGCTGCCACGATCACAAGTACGACCCCATCAGCCAGAAAGATTACTACCGGATGTTCGGGTTTTTCAATAGCACCAACGAAATCGGCACGGCGGTCTATGGTCCCGACCAAACGCCCGGCCCAGCGCTGCTGCTGACCAATCAAAAAAATGAGAAGGTCATTGATTTTATAAAAACCAAAATCGCCGACTCTGAGCAGAAGCTGAACCGCATTCAGAAAGTAGTTCCGGTAGAAAAGAATGCCGGGGAGATTCTGGCCGATTTGGAAAAAGGCTTAGGCCAAAGTACCGTCGCGCATTATTCCTTCGATAAGGTAACGCCCGTGAAGGACAAGATTTTCCAAACCTCCGAAGCAAGAAACCGCAAGAAGCCTTTGGAAATCAAAGAGCCGCTAATCAAACCCGGAAGACGCGGCAACGCACTATTCATCAACGAATTCACCACTGCCGCCCTGCCCGATAAAATTGGCTGGTACGAGCATACGCAACCCTTTTCAACCAGTCTGTCAGTTTTTCCCGATACGCTTTACAAAGACGTGAGCATTTTCGTCCACGCCGAGGATGACCGACTGGGCATGAAAGGCTATTCCTTGCTGTTGAAAAACAATAAGTTGCATTTTGTTGTCGCCCATTCCTGGCCCCAAAACGCCATCGAGGTAGCGGCCAAAAAACCTTTACCCATCAAAAAATGGTCGGAGGTCAGCATTACTTACGATGGTTCCGGCCGGGCTGACGGAGTACACCTGTACGTCAACGGCTTGCCTATCGCGGTCGAGGTGTTGGGCAAAGAGGTGTACAAGTCCATTTTATTTGAACCCAACATCCATACCTACGGATTCCGAGGATTACAACTGGGTGTCGTGGGTCGAATCATTACTTTTGAAAACGGCGGCATCGACGAGTTCCGAATATTTGACAAACAGCTTTCGCCCCTGGAAGTCCTGCACTTGTACAGCCCGAAGGCTAGTGCAATAGGCATCGCCCGAGAAAAGTCGCTCGCCAGCGACCACTACGCCCGGCAGAGGAAAATATACGACCCGCAATACCAGGAAGTGAAACTTTGGCGCGATAGCCTGACGAACGTCCTCGACCGCATCCCGGAAATCATGGTCATGGGCGACCTACCTCGACCCCGCAAAACTTTTGTCCTCAATCGGGGCATGTACGACAGCCCGACCGACGAGGTGCAGCCAGCCGCGCTGAGCGCCGTACTGCCCTACACCGACAAGTACCCCAAAAGCCGCCTGGGATTGACTCAATGGCTTTTCAACAACGAAAATCCGC
>JBBSKK010000612.1:0-1688 GCA_038256395.1 Cytophagales bacterium
ATTTGGAAAAATTATATAATTTTTCCAAAAAAAACTTTACCAAAGCTAAGCCAAAAACTCAGATTCTCCAAACGCTGACGCTCGCCCTGATTTGTAATCGGGGCGCACTTCTGCATCGCGTTTGTAACGCGACCAGCGCCTTCAATTCCCTCCCAAAATCTTCGCCTTCTGCTTCTCATATTCCTGCTGCGTAAGGACTTTCTCGTCGAGGAGTTGCTTCAACTCGCGGAGTTGGTCGGCCATGAAGGGCGTCATGGCGGGTTGAGCCTGAGACATGAAAGTATTCTGGTCGGTGCCGAAGCCCCCTTGAAGGTCGTAGGTGTGCGTAGGCTTGTACTTCATCGTCCACAGGTAGGGAAAAACAAAGAAAATACCTCCGATGATCGCTCCTACATCTACCTCTTCGTTGCGGGAAAAGGAGGTCTCGAAGGGCGCATATCCCTCTTTTTCCAGTTGGACGGTTGTGGTGCTGCCGACAATCTTGGTGTCGCGGTGCGGGTAGGGCGTCGTCCCGACGGGTTCACCGTTGAGGTACACTCTGGCGCCGCTGGGATTAGAGCGGATCATGGTCGTGCTTGCACAGCTTGAAAAGAGAATCGAGGCGGCCAATAGCAGGGAGGTGGCCTGGATAGCGGATTTTGAGGTTTTCACGGAAAAATGGGTTGAAAGTGGCTTAATAGATCTTCTTTTGAGCTTTTTTGAAAAAATAAACATCTCAAAATAAGCTGACTTATGTAGATAGACAGGCCAAAAACTTCTTCCCCCTACGGAGAACCAAAATTTTTCAAAAACCGGCCTATACCGGGCACAATTTGAAATTCACGCCCATCGCCTTATCTTTCGGCCTGGAAGGAAACCCCAACCCGTTTTTTCGTATGAAAATAGCCGTTCACGGACGCACTTTTTCGGAATCGGCCCGCCCGTTCATTCAGGGCATGTTCGACGAACTGCGGGCGCGGCGGATCGAGGTTCAGCTTTTCGCGCCCTTCCGGGAATTTCTGGATGCCAAGGGAGTTCAGCACTACTCCGAAAGTACTTACATCTCCGAAAAAGACCTGTTCGATGCCCGGTTGATGGTCAGCCTGGGCGGTGACGGTACCTTGCTGGAAGCGGTGTCGCTGGTCGGAACGCGGCAGACCGCCGTGATTGGCATCAACGTGGGGCGGCTGGGCTTCCTGGCCACCGTGCCGCCCGAGCGCATCGCCGACATGATCACCGCCCTCGAAGGCGGCAAGTACCACATCGACGAGCGTGCCATGCTGGTTCTGGAAGCCGATCGCGACATTTTCGATGGACAAAATTTCGGTCTCAACGACTTCACGATCACCAAGACCGACACCTCGTCCATGATTACCGTTCACGCCTACCTCAACGGCGAGTTTCTGAATTCCTACTGGGCCGATGGCCTGATCGTGGCGACACCTACCGGCTCGACAGGCTACTCGCTGAGTTGCGGTGGTCCGGTGCTTGTGCCACACACCCAGAATTTTATCCTCACGCCCGTCAGTCCGCACAACCTTAATGTACGCCCGCTGGTCTTGCAGGATAGCTCGGTACTTAGTTTTGAAGTAAAAAGCCGCAGCAATACCTGCATGGTGTCAATGGACGCGCGCTCGCAGGTGGTCGATTCCAGCGTGAAAATAACCGTCCGTAAAGCCCCTTTCTCCGCCCGCCTCATCAAGATGACG
>JBBSKK010000613.1:0-1656 GCA_038256395.1 Cytophagales bacterium
CAGTTCAGTGGCGTCGTATCTCTCATCGGTGATGCCATCCAGGGTGTGGATGCGCTGCCAGAACGAGACGCTGAAAATATCGTCGCCGTATTCCAGGTATAGGGCCACGGCTTCTTCGGCGGAGAACCGCGCTTTCGTCGGATCATCGGCCGAAGGGCAAAGGTAAATGCATGTCAGGATGCCGCCCGTGCTGGTGCCGGCAAAGAAGTCGAAGTAGTCGGCCAGCCGGGCCTTCGGGTTTTCGGTGCGCTGTTGGATTTTGCTTTCGAGGGCTTTCAGGACTTGGCCGGGGACAATACCTCTGATGCCTCCGCCGTCGATGGAGAGAGAATTTTTCATAAACCTCAGTTTACAATCCCCCGGTACGGCACGTTTATATCCATTTTTCCTTTCCAGTTTTTCGGCACGGGCTTTCCCAGCTCCCAGTGAATGGCGTTGATGACTAACCGCTGAAACGCCTCTACCCGGAAATCCTCGGGGTGGCCGATGGTGGTGAAGAACACCCGCGCGCCCTCGGGATTTTTCCATGTCCAGGCGACGGGCTGGTCGATGGCGGGCGTAGAATTGGGATTGACCGACTTGCCCATCAGCAGCCATTCGGCCCCTTTTTTTGGAAAATCAGGCAAAACCCTATAAAGCCATGACGACACTTGAAACTCGGGATCAACGCCCGTCAGGATGGGGTGGTTGGCGGCTTGTGGCACGATGCGCACGTCGGTGGTGCTTTCGTGGCCGTAGTGCGAGTGCTTGGCCGCGCCGCCCCAGCCGGGAGGGGAGCCGAAGGCGCGTTCGCCGAAGGCATTCCAGGCTTCCAGTTCGTGGCCCTTGGGGTAGTTGAAGGCGTGGGAACTGGTGCGGAAGCCCATCACGGGTTTGCCAGATTTCAGGTATTCGTCGATGAAGGCGACCTGTTCCTTCGGCAGACGCCGCCAGCGCAGGAAAAAAACCGCCAGGTCGGCCTCGCGCAGAGATTCCAGGCCGGGGATGTTCTCCTCGCTGTTCTGGTTGGGGTAGGCCGAAATGACCTTCGCCCGCATACCGTAATTCTTTTCCAGTTCCGCCGCCAGAATGGGCAGCGTACCCTCGCCACTGTATTCATGGTCGCCCGCCACGAAGACGACGAGCGGCTTTTTGTCGTTGGAATTAGCAGATTTAGCACCGGAAGAATTACTGGATGAGCAGCCTCCCGTCAATAATCCAATCAAAAGAACAGCCAAAAGGCTAAATACGTGTACGTCGAATAACCGCTTTTCAGCGAAGCGAATCCTATTTTTCATAAAAAAGTTTGGTTTTTTAATCGATACAAGTTCAATTTATTACAAAGAAGCTGTGCTGGCAAAATTACCCTTTGGTGGAAGGAGAAGATTTGACGTACTTGAACCCAAACTTTTTACGAAATGAACTTAAAGAAGTGGTTGCTGATCTTTCTACTTGGGCTCACCGGTAGGGTAGTTGCGCAAAACAAGGAAGGTATTTTCGAGCTGAACAAAAAGCTGGGGCGCGGGATCAACATGGGGAATATGTTCGAGGCTCCTTCGGAGAGCGAGTGGGGTAACCCCTACCGCGCCGACTATTTCCAGCGCATCGCGTCCCTGGGTTTCCAGCACGTGCGAATCCCCATCCGCTGGGACACGCCCGCGCGGGCACAGATGACCA
>JBBSKK010000614.1:0-1647 GCA_038256395.1 Cytophagales bacterium
ACGGCGGCGAGGTTTGCGCCCTGATTTCGGAGGAAGAGGAAGGCATTGTCTTTACTGGAAACGACAAAGGAAAATATGTGGTAGCCATCGACCCGCTCGACGGCTCGTCCAACATCGATGTCAATGTGTCCATCGGCACCATTTTCTCCATTTACCGCCGCGTTACGCCCTTCGGCAGCGAGCCGACGATCGAGGACTTCATGCAGGGCGGGCAGGAGCAGGTCGCGGCGGGCTACATCCTGTTCGGCTCCTCCACCATGCTCGTTTACACCACCGGACATAGCGTAAACGGTTTCACCTACGACACTTCGCTGGGCGAGTTTATTCTTTCGCATCCCAACATCAAGAGTCCGAAAAATGGCAGCATTTATTCCTACAACGACGGCAACCTGAATGATTTCAGCGAACCCATCCAAAAGTACCTGGCCACCTGTCGCGAGCGGCAGTACTCGGCCCGCTACACCGGATCGCTGGTGGCGGATTTTCACCGAAATTTGTTGAAAGGCGGGATTTACCTCTATCCTCCTACCCCGAAAAATCCCGACGGCAAACTGCGGCTGCTGTACGAATGCTACCCGCTGGCGTTCATCGCGGGCGTCACGGGCTGCCTGGCGGTCAACGATACCGAAGCCATTTTGAATATAAAACCAACCTCGATGCACCAGCGGACACCTTTTTACATCGGTGCGCCGGAGATGGTGGAGGAGTTAATGAGTCTTTTTGAAAAATAGAACATGACCAGAAGACCATTTATCAAATCTCTCGGCCTGACCAGCGCCGCCACTTTTGGCAACTTCACGCCGCCCACCTCGACCGACCGCCAAATCTGGTTGGTTCATTTGGATAAGCTGGCCAGACCCGTGCTGGAAAACCTGGCCAACGATACCTTGAAGTCCAATATGCCCGTGGAGGGCAAGACCAAAGACCGCCCCGAGTACACCCATCTGGAAGCTTTCGGTCGGCTACTGGCGGGTATTGGCCCGTGGCTTGACCAAACGGAATTTTCGGATCCTACCGAAAAGAAGATGCGGGACAAGTACTTTGCCCTCACCCTGAAAGCCCTCGACAATGCAAGCAATCCCAAAGCCAAAGATTTTCTGAATTACAATAAAGGCGCGCAGCCCGTGGTGGATGCTTCTTTCCTGGCCAACGGCCTGATTCGAGCGCCCAGACTTTGGGAAGCACTTTCGGATTCGGTTAAAAATAACGTGTTCAATGCCTTTCTGAGCAGTCGCGTGATCCGCCCCGGCTTCAACAACTGGCTGCTTTTCAGCGCGATGATCGAAACGTTTTTTGCCAAATATGGCTACGACTACGACCGAATGCGCATCGACTACGCCCTGCGCCAACACGAGCAGTGGTACAGAGGCGACGGCATCTACGGCGACGGCCCCAATTTCCACTGGGACTATTACAACAGCTACGTCATTCAGCCCTATTTGTACGATATTCTGACAACCATTGTACCGAAGGAAAAGGTGTACGAAAAAATGGCGGAAGACGTGACCAAACGGGCGATTCGCTACGCCGCGATTCAAGAAAGGCTGATTTGCCCCGAAGGTACTTTCCCCGTCATCGGACGCTCCATAGCCTACCGCGCCGGAGCGTTCCAGCATCTGGCCAACATGGCCCTGGTGCAAAAACTCC
>JBBSKK010000615.1:0-1617 GCA_038256395.1 Cytophagales bacterium
ACGAAGGCCACGCCCGAATCGCGCAGGGCGAAGATGAAGGCCACGTTGCGGGTGAGCCGGTCGAGCTTGGCGATCAGCAGCACGGCCCCCTGCGTCTTGCACATGGCGATGGCCCTGACCAGCTCGGGCTGGTCGTTACGCTTACCCGACTCGACGTCCTTGTACTCGTCGACAATCTGCCCGCGGCCGCGGGTGAAGGTCTCCACGCTGGTGCGCTGGGCGAAAAGGACAAGGCGGTGCAGGTTTTGGCGGAAGCTCTGGGAAGCGACATCCAAATGGCCAGGGTGCAGGCGCTGAACATTTTGGAGCAGCTTGGCCCCGATGCTCTTCCGGCCTACCCGATGGTCGAGAAACTGGTAAAAGACAAGAAGAAAAACGCCAACTACGACCTGCGGGCGGCGGAGAAGCTGCTTTCAACTTTGAAAAAATGAGCGCTTCAAAATATTTTTTCTTTTTTTTATCCAAACGACTAAGGGTAAACGGGCCGCTGTGAGTCATTGGGGTACTTAGCAGCAATCACTCTATGCTCGATTCTAACCAAAACCCCGTTTTCCTGCGAGAAAAGTCGCTCGCCCTTGGTGGGGATGGTGCCGCGCTTCAGTTGGATGATGAGCTCCTGCTACGCCAAACCTTCGCCCAGGACGCCCGGACCGGGCTTGAACTGCTTTTCCGCCGCTACCACGCCCCGCTTTGTTCCCATGCCGTCCGCTTTGTATATTCCAAGCCGATCGCCGAAGATTTGGTCGGCGAGGTTTTCTTTCAATTCTACAAGTCGGAGGCCCACCTACACATCAGCACTTCCTTCCTGAGTTACCTTTTCCGCTCGGTGCGCAATGAGGCCTACACCTATCTGCGTCGTGAGTTGGGGCGGACCTCTTCCCTAACTGCCGATTCGGAGAATCAGCAGGATGCCCAGGCGATCAGCCCCGACGCCGAAATTCATTACAATCAGCTTTTCCTAAAAGTCAACGAAAGTATCGCGCAACTACCCGCGCAGTGCCAGCGGGTGTTCCTGCTGAGCCGCTTCGAAGACAAGAAGTACCAGGAAATCGCCGACGAACTCCAAATTTCCCCTAAAACCGTGGAAGCCCACATTTCCAAAGCGCTGCGCCACTTGCGGCTGGCCCTGGGGAACGAGTGGATGATTCCCTGAACGATATTTTCCGATGAAACAGGATATTTCCAAATACAGCCTCTTAGAGTACCTGGCGGGTCGAGCGAATCCGCTGGAAAAAAAAGCCGTGGAGGAATGGCTCAAAAACCCCACAAACGCCGAATATTTTCACCGCTGTCTCTACGAATGGGAAATGCAATCGCCCCAGTATCAGCCCGACGACGACACGGCTTTTGCCAAACTGACGGAACAAATCGAGCAGTACGAATCGGGGACAGATGCTACGCCTGAAGCAGCCGTTTCCCGTAGCTCGTTTCGCTGGCGAGTCTGGCAGATTGCCGCCAGCGTTGCCTTGCTGCTGGGCGTAAGCGCGTGGCTGTTTCGCCAGCCTATTCTGTACGGGAAGTACGAAACGGCCTACGGCCAGACCAGCACTTTTTATCTGAGCGATGGTAGCCGCGTGTCGCTGAACGCCAATTCCTCGCTTCTGGTGCCGCGCTTTG
>JBBSKK010000616.1:0-1608 GCA_038256395.1 Cytophagales bacterium
AAGTGTTTTTTTCAAAGAGTAAGAAAAACAAAAGTCAGGTTCCCAAAATCAAATTATAAAACCACCCGTCAAAGAATTAACTTTGCGGTTTGAAACCCCCGCTGACTGACAATCTGGCACTCAGCGGCTTTCGGGCGTATTCTTTTTCAAAAAAACCATCTTGGAAAAGATTCGCCGCTCGTCTGCGTTCAAGTTTAGTACAATAAGTTAGTAATACGACTCATTGAGCGCAATTTCATTACCCTATTTAAGAAATCACCATGCTAAAAATATTCAGTAAACTCTTCGGTACCAAGGCAGCCCGGGACTTAAAGGACTTGACGCCCTACATCGGCAGGGTCAACGCCGAGTTCGAGCAGTTGGCCAATATCTCCAACGACGAACTGCGTCAGCGGGCCATTGACCTGCGGGCGTATATCGCCGAGCAACTCAAACCCATCGACGACCAGGTCGAGACGCTCAGGCAGCAGGCCGAAGACGAACCCGACGTGGACAACAAGGAAACGATCTTCAAGCAAATCGACGAACTGGGCGAGGAGCGTAATACGGAATTGGAAAAGGTTCTGGAAGAAATTCTGCCCAAAGGCTTTGCCATCGTGAAGGAAACCGCCCGCCGCTTTAAGGAAAATGACCAATTGGAAGTGACCGCCTCTTTCTTCGACCGCGAAGTGGCGGCGAAGAAGCCAAGCGTTACCATCGACGGAGATAAAGCCGTTTGGCAAAGCACTTGGAACGTAATCGGCCAGCCGACGCGCTGGCAAATGGTGCACTACGACGTCCAGTTGGTGGGCGGCGTGGTGCTGCACCAGGGCAAAATCGCCGAGATGGCCACGGGGGAAGGTAAAACGCTGGTGGCCACGCTGCCCGCTTTCCTCAACGCGTTGGCCGGGCTGGGTGTACACATCGTGACGGTGAACGACTACCTCGCCAAGCGCGACGCCGAATGGAATGCGCCGCTGTTCGAGTTTCACGGCATGAGCGTGGACTGCATCGACCGCCACGAACCCAACACCCTCGCCCGCCGAAACGCCTACAAGGCCGACCTGACGTACGGCACCAACAACGAGTTTGGCTTCGACTACCTGCGTGACAATATGTCGCGTGCCCCGGAAGAACTCGTGCAGCGCAAGCACCACTTCGCGATGGTCGATGAAGTGGACTCCGTGCTGATCGACGATGCCCGGACTCCCCTCATCATCAGCGGCCCCGTGCCGCGCGGCGACGAGCAGGAATACCTGGAACTGAAACCCCGCGTGGCCCGCATCGTGGATGCGCAACGGAAGCTGACGATGGATCTGCTCAACGAAGCACGGAAAAAAATCGCCGCCGGGGATAAGGACGAAGGCGGGTTGATGCTGTTCCGCGCTTTCCGGGGAACGCCCAAGTACAGGCCTTTGATCAAATTCCTGAGCGAAGGCGGCATGAAAGCCCTTTTACAGGCAACGGAGGGGATTTATCTGGCCGAAAACCAGAAGCGGATGCCTGAAGCGGATGCGCCGCTGTACTTTACCATCGACGAGCGGCAAAACAGCATCGAACTCACCGAGAAGGGCATCGACTTCCTGACGGGCGAGTCGGACGAGACGAGCTTTTTCATCATGCCCGACA
>JBBSKK010000617.1:0-1584 GCA_038256395.1 Cytophagales bacterium
CGGGCGAGAAAACTCGTTCGGGATTTTTGATTTCGTACCAGTCAGTTGGGGTGTCAGCTATATTCAAGACCATTAGATTAGCGGTGAAACGTTATTTTCATTCAAGCAAAAATAGCTAAATTGAGCGTTTAAACTATATTCTTCCCATTTTCCTTCATGCGACTCATTCCATTCCTGCTGTTCTTTTTTGTTTCGCCTTTTGTTTTTAGCCAAAATAAAACCCCCAACATCGTGCTGATTATGGCCGACGACCTGGGCTACGGTGATGTCGGCTACCTCAATCCCGATGCCAAGACGAAAACCCCAAATATCGATGCATTGGCCAAGGCGGGCATGAGCTTCACCAACGCGCACTCGCCCTCGGCGGTCTGCACCCCCACCCGCTACGCGCTGCTGACGGGCCGCTACTCGTGGCGGTCGGCGATGAAAAAGGGCGTACTTCATGGCTATTCAGCACCATTGATCGAGGAAGGCCGCGAAACCATCGCCTCCATGCTCCAAAAAAAGGGCTACCAAACCGCCTGCGTGGGCAAGTGGCACCTGGGTCTCGACTGGCAAACCAAAATGGCGGGCGAGAAAGCCGACAAGGGCGGCGTCTATCCCGACGGCAGTAATGTAGATTTCGGAAAAACGGCTTTCGGCCCTAAGCTGGCGGGCTTCGACTACTCCTACATCATCCCGGCCTCGCTGGACATGGAGCCTTACTGTTTTGTAAAAAACGGTCAGGTACTTGGACTGCCGATGCAGCCCTACGCGGGCGAGCCGGAACTCACCGAAGGTCGCCACATCAATCGCTTCCACCGGGGCGGCGTCATCGCGCAGGATTTTACGGTCGAGAATACCCTGCCGACTTTCGTGAACGAGGCCGAAGGATTTATTCGAAAAAATAAAGACCAACCCTTCTTCCTGTATTTCCCCCTCAATTCGCCGCACACGCCCTGGGTACCCGTGGCACCGTTCAAGGGCAGTTCTAAGGTGGGGCTGTACGGCGATTTTGTGGCCCAAACCGACGCCGCCGTAGGTCGCATCGTGGCGCTTCTGGACAGCCTGAATTTATCCAAAAACACACTCATTGTCTTCACTTCTGACAACGGCGCTTACTGGCGGCAGCCGGAAATCGACCAGTTCAACCACCGTGCCAACGGTGAGTGGCGGGGCATGAAGGCCGACATTTACGAAGGCGGCCACCGCGAACCGTTTTTCGTAAAATGGCCCGGCCAAATCGAATCTGGTGCGCGAACCGATCAGGCGCTGTGCCTGACGGACGTTTTCGCATCGGTGGCGGATATTGTCAACGCTTCTTTGAGTAAAAACACCGCCGAGGATAGTTTTAACTTCTGGCCTGTCTGGTCGGGAAAAAGCAATAAAACGGTTCGCGAATCCATTATCCACCAGTCGGGCGACGGGATGCTGGCCCTGCGGGAAGGCCACTGGAAGTACGTCGAGGCGCTGGGTTCCGGCGGCTTTACCGAACCCAAGCGGGTGGAAGCGAAAACAGGACAACCTACCGGGCAGTTGTACAATATGAAGAGCGATCCCGGTGAGACGCAGGATCTTGCTAACAGGAATCCCGGCAAGGCCAAA
>JBBSKK010000618.1:0-1522 GCA_038256395.1 Cytophagales bacterium
AATTCCAAGGGCGTAGTTGGGGACGGCAGCGGAGACAACCGGATGCTTAAAACGGAGGAATGTTACACGGTCAGCTATCCGTTGGCGGTTCTGGCCAAAACCCTTCGTCGGCCTGATCTGGCCGAGCTGGCCTTGAATAGCCTGCAAGCCAGGGTGGATTTGCTGGATCAGGGTGCTACGATTTACCAAAGGGGAGAAGAACAGGGAGGGTTATTTTTTGCCAATTGGGGGCGGGGCGTGGTGTGGTACCTGCTTGGAATGGCAAAAACGTTGACTCACTTGCCGGAAAGCAGCCGAAAAGAGGCACTAAAAGAGTCTTTCCAAAAGGCCTCTGATCAGATAATGGCCTATCAACAGCCCGACGGACTGTGGTACTGCTTTCTAAACGAGCCCGAAACCGGGCTGGAAACATCCGGCTCGGCGGGATTGGCTGCGGCCCTTAACTATGGGTTTCAAAAAGGATTCCTACCCGAAAAGGCCCGGCAGTCCGCGCAAAAAGCCCAAAACTCGCTGATTCCCTACCTCACCCCCGATGGATATCTAACGGGAAGTGTTCAGGTCAACAAGGGCGGAGATAGCCTTCAGCGCAACGGCTTTCGCGTCATCTCACCCTATACCCTCGGCTTTCTGGCCCATCTCGAAAAAATTTAACTATGACTTCACTCGTCACCCTCGATTACGTTGCCATCGTGCTGTACCTCATCCTCATGGCGGGCATCGGCTTATTCTTCAAGTGGTACGTCAAGGACCTGAACGCCTACACCAAGGGGTCGGGGGCGCTGCCGTGGGTGGCGGCGGGCATCAGCAACTTCATGGCGCTGTTCAGTACGTTCGTGTTCGTGGCTTATGCGGGCATTGCTTATGAGGACGGGCTGGTGTCGGTCACCGTTTTTATGAGTACCGTCCCGGCCTGCATTATTGCGGCGGCGGCCTTCGCCAGCAAGTGGCGGCGTTCCGACGTCTCCACACCCGTCGAGTACCTCGAAACCCGCTTCAACGCCTCGCTCCGGCAGACCGTCGGCTGGGTGGGCATCCTGATGCGGATTCTGGACAACACCGTCCGGCTCTACGCCATCGGTATTTTCCTCACCGCCGTCACCCCGCTTTCGCTGTCCATGTCCATGATTTTGTCGTCCTTCATCGTCATCGCCTTCACGCTATACGGCGGCCTGTGGGCGGTTTCGATCATGGGAACGGTGCAGTTCATCATCCTGCTGTTTACCTCCATCATGCTCTTCTGGCTGTCGCTCGACCACATCGGCGGTTTTTCCCAAATCGCCGCCAAACTCCCCGACCATCTCAACTGGTTCAACGGACCGAAGGGACAAATCTTCTGGCTGAGCGTCTATTACCTCATGATTATTATCAAATACAACGAGAACTGGACGTTCATCCAGCGCTTCTACTCGGTGCGCGATGAAAGCGACGCCCGGAAAGTCGGCTACCTGACCGCCGCCCTGTTTCTGGTCACGCCGATCATTTTTATGATTCCGCCCATCGTGAGCAAAATCATCATGCCCGA
>JBBSKK010000619.1:0-1521 GCA_038256395.1 Cytophagales bacterium
GAAGATTCACCACCACGGCGGCCGGGCTGACGCCATCGTGCGGGGCATGCTCGAACACGCCCGCAGCACACCCGGCGAACGCCTGCCCACCGACCTGAACGTGTTGGCCGGCGAGTACCTTCGGCTGGCCTACCACGGGCTGCGGGCCAAGGACAATCAGTTTCAGGCCGAGTTCATTACCGACTTCGACAAGGATCTGCCCCTAGTGGAAGTCGTCCCGCAGGACTTAGGACGGGTACTATTGAACATAATCAACAATGCATTTCAAGCTTGTGCTGAGCGGAGTCGGGGACTGGTCACCAGTTACAAACTGGCGGTAGCGGCGGAGTACCAACCCCGCGTGACGGTGACGACCAGAAGACTACCCGACGCTGTGGAGATACGGATTGCGGACAACGGCAACGGCATTTCTGAAACCATCAAAGAAAAAATTTTCCAGCCGTTTTTCACGACCAAACCCACCGGGCAGGGAACCGGGCTGGGCCTTTCGCTGGCTTATGACATCGTCACCAAAGGGCATGGCGGAACGCTGGAGGTCGAGTCGGTGGAAGGGGAGGGAAGCATTTTTCTTTTAGTACTTCCCCTAGTGGGATAAAGCGGATAGCCGGGGTCAAAAATCGGCTGGTCAGCTAGGCCAATGAAAGGGTTTGTCGGCTTATCGGCTACGGCCACCCCAATTCGGAAATTTTCCACTTCGTGGATAGGATTCACCTTCCGTTGCGATTGTGAAATTGGCTTCGTAATGGTTATCTTGGCAGAAAAATACACTTGCGATGGTACTGGAAAACGGATTCTTAATAAAAACGGTGGACGGCATGACCGAGGAGATGTTCTTCGACCTCTGCCAGGCCAACCCGGAGTTGCGCATGGAGCGCGACCAGCATGGAAACATCATGATTATGTCACCCACAGGAATGAGTACCGGAAACTTCAATTTTGAGATGTATCTCGAAATTGGCTTCTGGAATCGCGAACACAAGTTAGGGTACGCCTTCGATTCGTCGTCGGGCTACACGCTGCCCAATGGCGCGGTGCGCTCGCCGGATGTGTCCTGGATTGCCAAAGAGCGCTGGGAAAGCATCCCCGAGGCCGAGCGCAAAATATTCACGCACACCTACCCCGACTTCGCCGTGGAAATCCGCTCCGAGAGCGACCGCATTAAGGATTTGAAGGCAAAAATGGAGGAATACCGTGCCAACGGCTGCCGCCTGGGCTGGCTCATCGACCGCCAGGGCAAAGCCACCCACATTTACCGCGCCGACGGAACGATTGAAATCGTGCGAGGAGAAACCCTGAAACTATCGGGCGAGGACGTGTTGCCGGGGCTGGTTGTGGAAATTGAGCTTTGAACAGGTAGGTTTCGCGTCAGCGACCTGATTACAAATCAGGCTGAGCGATGCGCTCCCTTTCCTACCTTCCTCCTTCCTCCCTTCCTCCTTCAAAAAGCAAATTATCCGCTAAAATATCCTCCGTCTCTTCCAAATGCCCGAAGGCGTAATCCATCTTCGCCCGGTCGAAGTC